>NZ_JBKBCT010000070.1:0-19686 GCF_050871525.1 Kineococcus auxinigenes
CCCGCCCCCCCCCACCACCCACACCCCCCCCCCCCCCCACCCCCCCCCCCCCCCCCGCCCCGCCCGCCCGCGCGCCCCCCCCCCCCCCCCCCCCCCCCCCCCCCCCCCCCCACCGCGGCGTCAGGGGCGCGTCAGCGCTTCTTCCCCTTCGCGAACGGCTGCTCCGGGTAGACCGCGTCCACCTCGATCTCCACCAGCCAGCCGGCCACCGGCAGGGAGGCGACCTCCAGCGCCGAGCGCGACGGTCGTGCGAGGTTCTCGAACAGCGGCGCCGCGGGCGCGGCGGTGCCCATCGGCACGTCGACCGCCTCGTTCGTCTCCAGGTCGACGTTGGCGAAGTACTGCCGGTACGCGCGGTTCCAGCCGGCGAAGTCGGCGACCTCGGTCCCCTCCTCGTCGGCGAGGAAGACGCGCATGGTGACGACGTCGTCGAAGCCCAGGCCCTGCGCGGCGAGGTTCTCCCCGATCGCGGCCAAGGCGTTCAGGCCCTGGGCCTCGGTGAGCGTCACCCCCTCCGGCAGCGCACCGCCGAGGGCGGTGAGGTCCACGTACGCCTCCGGGGTGCCGGGCTCGGCGTCCGGGTTCGCCGCCGAGGGCCCGATGCCGCTGGACTTGTAGATCGCGGTGCCCGGGCCGATGCCGACGCCGTTCGCGATGAACGGGTTGGTGTCACCGACGGGCAGCGCCACCGCCACGGTCCCCGGGGCGGGGGTGGCGCTGCGACCGGCGGCGACACCGGCGCCGGCGCCCAGGCCGACGAGCAGCAGCGCGGCGGTGCCCACGGCCAGCGGCCGGCGGGACAGGTTCTTCTTCACTCGGGTTCCTCCGGTTCGGGGGGTCAACTGCTCATGACGCGCTGGTGCAGCGCGGTGACGGCGGCGCGGGCGGAGGTCATCGCGCCGTGCTGCCAGGCGATGGCGTGCGAGAGGTGGTCACCGGCGAAGTAGACGTTGCCCTGCGGCGCGAGCAGCGTCGCGTACTCCGGGCCGGTCTGGGACTCCCAGCCCACCCAGCCGCCCTCGCTGTACTTCGTGGCGCCCCACGACACGGTGAACGACGAGGCGATGTCCTTCCCGTAGGCGTCGCCGTGGATCTTCACCCCGTTCTCCACCGCGCGCCTGCGGCGCTGCGCGTGCGGCAGGGCCTGGTAGTCCAGGGCCGCCTGGCCGTAGTTGTAGTAGCCGACGACGACGCCGCGGTCGGTGTGGAAACCCGACGACGGGTACCAGACGTGCGCCAGGTCCAGGTCGGTGTTCGTGATGCCGCCGTAGATGCGCATGTCGTCCTCCCACCAGCGGCGGGAGTACTCCAGGCCGATCTTCCCGGTGGGCGAGCCCTTGGCGGCCTGCAGCGCCGTGGTGACGCCGGGGCCGAGGTTGTGCGGGATCCGCGCGGCGATGTGCGGCGGGATGGTGTTGACGACGAAGTCCGCGCTCGCGGTGCGCGGGACGCCACGGGCGTCGACGTAGTCGACCTCCCCGCCGCCGGGGGTGGTGCGGATCCCGGTGACCTCGGCGCCGTAGCGGATCTTCCCCGGGCCGACGGCCCTCTCCAGCGCGTACGCGATGCGGTCCATGCCCCCGACGGGCTGGAACATCATCATCGCCTGGTCCCAGCCGAACTCGAAGGTGAACTCGCGGCCGATGCCGCTGGCGATGACGTCGTGCAGAGCCGGTGCCGGGGAGACGGAACCGGCCTCCAGGCCGGCGCCGGGCTCGACGTCGAAGCCGCGCCGCCCGCTGCCGCCGAGGTACAGGTCCGCGGCGGCGGGGTCGCCGGTGGAGTTCCCCAGGTCGCCGAAGTCGCGCAGGAACTCGATGAGCGCCTCCTTGTCGGGAGCGGTCAGCTCGTCGTCCAGCGCACCGGCGTTCGTGGCCTTCGACAGCAGTTCCGAGACGTACCCGTACACGTCCGCCTTGGCGGCTCGGTGCTTCACGGCCTTGTTGGAGATCGCCGTGTCGCCGGTGTAGTACAGCAGCGCGTCGGCGTTCTGGTTCACGAACGGCTCGATCGCGACGCCCAGCTCGCGGCAGTAGTCCAGCGTCACGTGGTGCTGCGGGATGCGCGCCGGGCCGGCGTTCATGTACTGCCCCTCGGCGAACCGCACCCGCTGCGTCTCACCGTTCAGATCCGTCTCCGTATCACCGCCGCGGACCGTCCAGTTCCGGCCGCCGGGGCGGTGCCGGCCCTCCAGCAGGGTCACGCGGTACCCGGCCTTGCCGAGCTCGTACGCGGTGGTCAGACCGGCGATGCCGGCACCCAGCACGAGGACGGTACGGGCCGAGCGGCCGGTGAGGGCGAAGTCCGAGGCGCGCGGCGGGGTGAACGCGGCGTTCTCGGCGGCCGACGCCGCCGGCGCCAGGCCCAGGGCGCCCATGGCGCCGTACATGGCGCCGGCGCCGCCGGTGGCGCCGACACCACGGAGGAAGTTCCTGCGGGAAACGGGCACGGTTCTCCTCGGGAGGACACAGGGGGATCACCCACGGTGAGGGGGACACGTGAACTCTGGCGGTGCCGTGTTTCGGCCAGATCACGCGATCATCAACACTGCGTGACGTGATCACCCCGAAGCGCAGGCCGCCGGGTCCTCACCGTCCGTGTCGGGATCCTTGCGCCCGCGCTGTGCAGGGGTATTGGATGGCGTCGTCCGCGGTCCCACCCCCCGCCTGGAGCACGCATGCCGCACCGTCGCCGCACCTCCCTCCTCGCGCTCGTCGGCCTGACCGCCGGGGTCGCCGTCGCCGGGCCCGCGGGCCCCGCCGCCGCCGCCCCCACCACCGAGAAGGTCCCCCTGGCCGTCGGCACCGGTGGCGCCGTCGCCACCGTCGACCCCGACGCCACCCGCATCGGCCTCGAGGTGCTCGCCGACGGTGGCAACGCCGCCGACGCGGCCGTGGCCGCCGCCGCGGCGCTCGGCGTCACCGAGCCCTACTCCGCCGGCGTCGGCGGCGGCGGGTTCTTCGTCTACTACGACGCCGAGACCGGCGAGGTCTCCACCATCGACGGCCGCGAGACCGCCCCGATGGCCATGGGCGCCACCGCCTTCCTCGACGAGGACGGCGCCCCCCTGCCCTTCGCCGACGCCGTCACCAGCGGCCTGTCCGTGGGCACTCCCGGAACCCCCCGGACCTGGGAACGGGCGCTGGAGGAGTTCGGCACCAAGTCGCTGCGCGACGTGCTCGCCGGGCCCACCGCCCTGGCCCGCGACGGGTTCACCGTCGACGAGACGTTCCGGCAGCAGACCGCCGAGAACGAGGAGCGGTTCCGGACGTTCCCCGCGACGGCGGAACTGTTCCTGCCCGGCGGGGAACTGCCCGAGGTGGGGTCGGTGTTCCGCAACCCCGACCTCGCCCGCACCTACCGGCAGCTCGGTACGCGGGGCGTGGACTCCTTCTACGACGGCCGGCTCGCGGACGAGATCGCCGCCACCGCGCAGGACCCGCGCGAGGCCGAGGGCGTTCCGGAGGTCCACGACGGCCTGCTCACCGCGGAGGACCTCGCCGCCTACGACGCCCCGCTGCGCGAGGCGACGAAGGTGGAGTACCGCGGTCTGGAGGTGTACGGAATGGCACCTCCCTCCAGCGGCGGCACCACCGTCGGTGAGGCCCTGAACATCCTCGACCAGTACCCGCTGGCCTCGATGCCGCAGGCCGACCGGCTGCACCACTACCTCGAGGCCGGTGCGCTCGCCTTCGCCGACCGCAACGCCTACGTCGGCGACCCCGCCTACAACCAGGTGCCCGTCGACGAACTGCTCTCTGAGGGTTTCGCGTCCGAGCGCGCCTGCGAGATCGACCCCACCGCCGCGGCGCCCAAGCCCGTCCCGGCCGGGGTTCCGGACGGCGAGTACGCCCCGTGCGCGGCCACCGACGGGGCCACCGTGCCGGACACCGCGGCGGGGGTCTCCACCACGCACCTGACCGTCGCCGACGCCGAGGGCAACATCGCCAGCTACACGCTGACCATCGAGCAGACCGGCGGCAGCGGCATCACCGTCCCCGGCCGCGGTTTCCTGCTCAACAACGAGCTCACCGACTTCACGTTCGCACCCGCCGACCTCACGAAGCCCGAACCCAACCTGCCCGCCCCCGGCAAGCGCCCGCGCAGCAGCATGGCCCCCACCGTCGTGCTGAACGACGGCGAGCCCCTCATGGCCCTCGGCTCCCCCGGCGGCAGCACCATCATCACGACCGTCCTGCAGACCCTCGTGAACCGGATCGACGGGAACGTGCAGCTCGACCAGGCCATCGCCGCGCCACGGGCCACGCCCCGCAACACGGCGACCGTGACCGCCGAGCCGGCGTTCATCGAGGCGCACGGGGCGGAGCTCACCGCGCTCGGCCACGCGTTCGGCGAGACCGCGGAGATCGGCGCCGCCACGGCCGTGGAGTTCCTGCCCACCCCCGCCGGCCGCACCCCGCTGATGCTCGCCGCGGCCGAGACCACCCGGCGCGGCGGCGGCAGCGCGGGCGTCGTGGACGACGTGTACGCCACCCGGGGGACGAAGGTCGCGCCCGACCTGGCACCGTCCCTGATCGACTGACCGGCCGGCCCCGGGGCGCCGGGCAACACCGCCCCGGGGCCCGCGCCGCGCACGCTCAGCGCGCGGCGAGCTCCTCGAACCCCACGCCCGTCCACTCCACCGACCGCGCCCACAACCAGGCGGCGTCCGAGGTGTCGTACGCCGCCGCGGACGCCCGCTCCAGAGCCGGGAAACCCTTCCAGCCGCCGAACCCGTCCGGGCCGAAGTACTCCCCACCCGTCGCGGCCGGCTCGCCCGCCGCGCGCAGCAGCGGCCACGCCCCCTGCGCCGGGGGGTGCCCCACCAGGCGGCCCAGCGCCCTGCCCAGCGCACCGCCCACGCGGCTGTCCGCCGCCAGGGGCGTCGCCTTCCACAGGTTCGTGTCGGAGATCCCCGGGTGGGCGATCGTCGAGACCAGCGGCGCCCCCGCCGCCGTGGCGCGCCGCTGCAGCTCCAGCCCGAACAGCAGGTTCGACAGCTTCGACTGCCCGTACGCGTGCCAGCGCGAGTACGAGCGCTCGCTGAGGTAGTTCTCGCGGTCCAGCGGCCCGAACCGGTGCGCGACGCTCGCCACGCTGACGACCCGTGCACCCTCACCGGCGAGCAGCAGCGGCAGCAGCAGCCCCGTCAGGGCGAAGTGGCCCAGGTGGTTCGTGCCGACCTGCAGCTCGAAGCCGTCCGCGGTGCGGGCGAACGGCGGCGCCATGACCCCGGCGTTGTTCACCAGCACGTCCACGCTCGCGCAACTGCCGGCGACCTGCGCGGCGGCCCGGCGCACGCTCGCCAGGTCCGCCACGTCCAGCGCCACCAGCTCCGCGGACGCCTGCACGCCCGAGTCGGCGACGTCCGCGCGCAACCGCTCCAGCGCGGCCTCGCCGCGGCCGGTGTCCCGGCAGGCCAGCAGCACGCGCGCGCCGCGGCGCGCGAACTCGGCGGCCACGTGGAACCCCAGGCCGGAGTTCGCACCCGTCACCAGGACGGTGCGACCGTCCTGGCGCCCCAGCGCGTCCGGCGTCCAGACCGCCACCGGGCGCCCGCTCACGCCGGCTGGTACGGGGAGACGACGACCTCGACGCGCTGGAACTCCTTCAGGTCGGAGTAGCCCGTCGTCGCCATCGAGCGGCGCAGCGCACCGACGAGGTTCGTGGTGCCGTCGGCCACCCGGCCCGGCCCCTCCAGGATCTCCGCCAGCGACCCGACCGTGCCCACGTGCACGCGCTCACCGCGCGGCAGCACCGAGTGGTGCGCCTCCGAGCCCCAGTGCCAGCCGCGCCCCGGGGCCTCCTCCGCGCGCGCCAGCGCCGCGCCGAGCATCACCGCGTCCGCGCCGCACGCCACCGCCTTGACGATGTCGCCGGAGGTGCCCACGCCGCCGTCGGCGATGACGTGCACGTACCGGCCGCCGGACTCGTCCATGTAGTCGCGGCGGGCGGCCGCCACGTCCGCGACCGCGCTGGCCATCGGCGCGTGGATGCCCAGGGTGCGGCGCGTGGTGTGGGCCGCACCACCGCCGAAGCCGACCAGGACGCCGGCCGCACCGGTGCGCATCAGGTGCAGCGAGGCCGTGTACGTGGCCGCGCCACCCACCACGACCGGCACGTCCAGCTCGTAGATGAAGCGCTTGAGGTTCAGCGGCTCGCTGCGGCCCGAGACGTGCTCGGCGGAGACGGTGGTGCCGCGGATGACGAACAGGTCCACGCCGGCGTCGACGACGACCTTCCAGAACTCCTGGGTGCGCTGCGGCGACAGGGCACCGGCGACCGTGACGCCCTCGGCGCGCACCTGGGCCAGCCGCGCGGTGATCAGCTCGGCCTTGATCGGCTCGGCGTAGATCTCCTGCATGCGGCGGACCGCCACGGCCGGGTCCAGCGCGGAGATCTCCGCCAGCAGCGGCTCGGGGTCCTCGTAGCGGGTCCACAGGCCCTCGAGGTCCAGCACGCCCAGGCCGCCCAGCCGCCCCAGGGCCACGGCCGTCGCCGGCGAGGCCACCGAGTCCATCGGGGCGCTCAGCACCGGCAGGGAGAAGTGGTACGCGTCGATCTGCCAGGCGGTGGACACGTCCTCCGGGTCGCGGGTGCGGCGGCTGGGGACGATCGCCACGTCGTCGAAGCTGTAGGCGCGACGCCCCCGCTTGCCGCGGCCGATCTCGATCTCGTGCACCCGCACAGGCTACCGGCTGCGCGGCGCCCCTCCCCCGCGCTCAGCGACCGCGGGAGTAGTTGGGCGCCTCGACCGTCATCTGGATGTCGTGCGGGTGCGACTCGCGCAACCCCGCCGGGGTGATCCGCACGAACCGGCCCACGCGCTGCAGGTCCGGCACCGTGCGGGCGCCGGCGTAGAACATCGACTGGCGCAGACCGCCGACCAGCTGGTGCGCCACCGCCGCCAGCGGGCCGCGGTAGGGCACCTGCCCCTCCACGCCCTCCGGCACGAAGCGGTCGTCGGAGGCGACGTCGTTCTGGAAGTAGCGGTCCTTGGAGAAGGAGCGGGCGCCGGAGCGGGTCTGCTGCGCACCCAGCGACCCCATCCCGCGGTAGCTCTTGAACTGCTTGCCGTTGATGAAGACCAGGTCGCCGGGGCTCTCCTCGCAGCCGGCCAGCAGCGAGCCCAGCATCACCGTGTCCGCACCCGCCACGATCGCCTTGGCGATGTCGCCGGAGTAGGCCAGGCCGCCGTCGCCGATGACCGGCACGCCCGCCGGGCGCGCGGCCTTGGACGCCTCGTGGATGGCCGTGACCTGCGGCACGCCCACGCCCGAGACGACGCGGGTGGTGCAGATCGAGCCCGGCCCCACCCCCACCTTGATGCCGTCCACGCCGGCGTCCACCAGCGCCTGCGCGGCGGCGCGCGTGGCCACGTTGCCGCCGACGACGTCGACGTGCGCGGCCGCGCTGTCGGCCTTCAGGCGGGAGATCATCTCCAGCACCGCCCGCGAGTGACCGTGGGCCATGTCCACCACGAGCACGTCGACGCCCGCCTCGACGAGCTGCATGCCGCGCTTCCAGGCGTCCTCGAAGATGCCGATCGCCGCGGCCACCCGCAGCCGGCCGTCCTCGTCCTTCGTCGCCAGCGGGTACTGCTCGTTCTTGACGTAGTCCTTCACCGTGATCAGGCCGGTGAGGCGGTCGCGCTCGTCGACGATCGGCAGCTTCTCGATCTTGTGCTGGCGCAGCAGCTGCTCGGCGTCGGCGGCGCTGATGCCGACCGGGGCCGTCACCAGCGGCATCGGGGTCATGACCTCGTGGACCGGGCGGGAGAAGTCCGTCTCGAAGCGCAGGTCGCGGTTGGTGACGATGCCCACGAGGGTGCCGTCGGCGTCCACGACCGGCACGCCGGAGATGCGGTAGCGCCCGCACAGCTCGTCGACGTCCGCCAGCGTCGCCCCCGGCGACGTCGTGACCGGCCGGGTCACCATGCCCGACTCCGAGCGCTTGACGATGTCGACCTGGTTGGCCTGCTCGTCGGCGGACAGGTTGCGGTGCAGCACGCCCAGGCCGCCCTGGCGGGCCATCGCGATCGCCATCCGGGACTCGGTGACGGTGTCCATCGCCGAGCTGAGCAGCGGCACGCGCAGCGTGATCCGCTTCGACACCCGGCTGGAGGTGTCCGCCTCGGAGGGGACGACGTCCGACTCGCCGGGCAGCAGCAGGACGTCGTCGTAGGTCAGCCCGACGAACCCGAAGGGGTCGTGACCGGGTTCGTGGGGAGCGGAGAGGGGGGCCGGGGCACCAGCGGGGGTGTGCGCGCTCACCCCCACGATGCTACGGCTCCCTCAGCCCTGCTCCGACGGCTGCGCGGGCACCTGGGCGGAGTCCTCGGCCGGGTCCGCGGGCGACGGCTCGGGCGGCGGCAGGGGCGACGGCGACGGCACCGGCTCGGTCACCGGCTCCACCTCGGGCGACGGCACCGGCTCGGGCACCGGCTCCACCTCGGACGCCGGCGCCGGCGAGGCGACGGGCGACGAGGGCGGGACGGGCGGCACGAGACCGACGGGGTCGGTGGGGTCGGCAGCACCCGCGTCCCGGCCCCCGTCGGCCGCACCCTCGTCGGCCGCGGTCTGCTCCGGGTCGCCCGTCGGCTCCCCCGCGGTGGTGTCCGGGGAGGACGGCGCGGCCGGGCCGGACGGCGCGTCCGTGCCCACGGGCTCGGTGGGCGTCCCGCCGCCGGGCTCCCCGGTCGGCACCGGCTCACCCGGGTCCGACGGCTGCACGGGCGTGTCCGTGGGCACGGCCGGGTCGCTCGGGGACGACGGACCGGCTGCCGGGCCCCCGGGCGCGGTGGGAACGCCCGGGGAGCCCCCGGACGACCCGCCCGTCGAGGGTGCCGGGGCGCTGGGCGCCGGTGTGCCCGGGCTCGTCGAGGGGCGCGGGGCGGTGGTGCCGCCGGGAGCCTGCGTCCCCCCCTGCGCGGGGGTCGTCGGGGTCGCGGGCGTCGTCGGGCTCGCGGGCGTCGTCGGGATCGCGGGCGTCGTCGGGGTCGCGGGGGTGCTCGGGGTCGCCGACGGCGTCGAGCCGGCCGGGGGCGCCATCGGCGCCACCCAGCGCGGGGAGGCCTCCACCGAGGGGGTCGAGGCGTCGACGAGGCCGGGGAGCGTGCGGGGGTCCGGGGACGTGGTCGGCACCGGGGCGGCCACGCCCTCCTGAGCGGCGGCCTGCCGGCGCAGCTCCTCCAGCTCCTCCAGGGTGCCCCGCACCGTGCGCACCAGCGGCGATTCGCCCTGGGCGGCGCTCAGGCTCGCCAGGACGCGGTCGACGCGCTCGACCGCCTCCTCGTGCTCGCCGGAGGACGCGGCGGCGCGGGCCTGTTCCAGCTGCTCCTCCACGCGCTGCTCGACCGTGCCCCCGAACACCTCCCAGACCCTGTCGGGCCACCACGCGGGCCCGCTGGCGAAGGCCGGGCTGGACACCTCGCCGGCGGACCCGGGGGCCGTGCCGCCGCTCGTCGCGGCCGCCGCGGCGGTGCCGCCCAGCAGGGCCAGGACAGCGCAGGCGGCGGCGGTGCCGCGCCCCAGGCGCTCCAGGGTCCGCCGTCGCGCCAGCAGCACGCGCGGCGCCGGGACCGCCGGGGAGGCACCTCCCGCTCCCCCGCCCGCTCGTCCCGCGGGCACCGGCAGCTCCAGCGGGCGCGCGCCCGCGGTCAGCGGGTCGGCGTGCAGGGCGTAGGCGTCCAGCAGCCGCGCGACGGTGTCGTCCAGGTCTGCGCCGGTGGCGCGGTGGGAACCCAGGCGGTCCAGCAGCGCGTCCGTGGCGAGCAGGGCCGGGACGGTCGGCAGCTCCTCGGGGCCGCCCCGCAGGTGCCCGCGGCCCTCGCCGCTCACGACGTCACCCGCAGCGAGCCGTCGGCGAGCGCGGTCTTGCGCAGCTTCTGCACCGCCCGGTGCTGGGCCACGCGCACCGCACCGGCCGTCATGTCCAGGGCGCGACCGGTCTCCTCCGCGGACATCCCCGCCCCCACGCGCAGCGTGAGGATCTCGCGCAGCTTGGGCGGCAGGGTGTCCAGCAGGCGACCGACGGTCTCGGCGTCGAACGCGTCCAGGGCCAGCTGCTCGGGGCCCGGCCCGGCGGCGGCCGAGTCCGGGACCTCGTCGGTGGGCACGGGAGCCCGGTACGCGGCCCGCTGCGCGTCGGCGACCTTGTTGGCCGCGATGCGGTACACGAACGCCTCGAACGGGCGCCCGGTGTCCTTGTAGCGGGGCAGTGCCGTCAGCACGGCGATGCAGACCTCCTGTGCCGCGTCCTCGGCGGCGTGATCAGCCCCGGGCATGCGCCCGAGCCTGGCCCGGCAGTAGCGGTGGACGAGGCGGCGAACCGCTGCCAGGAGGTCGGCGACGGCGCCCTGCTCCCCCGACAGGGCGCGCGCCGCCAGTTCCTGGAGCCCCCCGGCATCCACCCTGCTCATCGCCGCGGGAGCCCCGGCCGTTACACCACCGCCGTCGGCGCGCACCCCGGGGCCGCGCACCCCCGGGTCGTCGCCGTCGAGGACCGCGGGGCCCGTGCGCACCTCCACGGGGTCGGGGGCGACGGCGGCCGCGGGGACAGCCCCGGGACCGGCGCGCCGTGCGGCGTCCGTCCCGGCCGGTCCGCCGGCCTCCTCGCCCCCAGGGCCCACGTGCCTACCGTACGAGACCCCAGCGGAATCCCACAGCCACCGCCTGCGCGCGGTCCGCGGCCTCGAGCTTGCGGAACAGCCGGCGGGCGTGCGTCTTGACGGTGTCCTCCGACAGGAACAGCTCCCGGCCGATCTCGGCGTTGCTGCGGCCGCGGCTCATGCCGACCAGGACCTGGCCCTCGCGCTCGGTCAGCACCGGCGCGCGGCCGGACAGCACCGTGCGGGTGCGGCCACCGCCGCGGCGGCGCGAGACGTCCTGCAGCGCCTGCAGCACCGCGGTGGCCAGCTCCTCGCGGGAGACGTCCTTGACGACGTAGCCGCGAGCGCCGGAGGCCACGGCCCGGGCGACCCCGTCGCCGTCCTCGGCCATCGTGGCCATGAGGACGTTCGCCTCCGGGTGGCGGGCGAGCAGGCGGCGGGCCGCCTCCACGCCCCCGATGCCGGGCATGCGCACGTCCATGATGACGAGAGAGGGCCGCTCGACGGGCCAGCGCGTCAGCGCCTCCTCACCGGAGGCGGCACCCACGACGCGAGTCACACCCGGGACCGCGGCGACCATGCGCCGCATCGCCTCCCGGGCCAGCGGGAGGTCATCGCAGACCAGGACCGTAGCCACCACTTGCCTCTTCCCTGTACGGGTGGGACGGGCCCTTCCGTGGACCCGTGGGACCCGCGTCGAGCGAGCCTCGGGAAAGGCATCGGCACACGGCCGCGCGGACCTGAGGACCCGCGCGCGCAGGCCCGCACGGGGGCGGGACCCCGGGTCCCGGCTGCGCGGTCCTCAGGCGTGCACTGCGCGCACGCACCGGCGCACGGCGTCGGCCAGCGAGGTGGCGCGCTCGCACCCGGGCACCTCCGCCGGCCAGCCCGGCCCGCTGAGCACCACCAGCGGCGCCGGCCGCACGGCCAGCAGCGCACCGAGGGCGGCGACGTCGGCGGGCCCGCGCACCCGCTGGGCGTGCAGGAGGACCGCGGGGGGGCGCGTGCGCCGCACCGCCGCGGCGAGCACCCGCACCGGCACGCCGTCGCCGACGGAGCGGGCCCCCGCGCCCGCCTCGGCCAGCGCGGCGGCCGCGGCCAGCAGCAGGGGCCCGCGCGGGGCCGGGTCGGCACCGGCGAGCACGACGGCGCGCTCACCGGCGCGCGTGGGCAGCACGGCCAGGGCCCGGGCCACGGCCTCGTGCAGCGCGGCGTCGTCGGTGGCGAGCGCCGGGCCCAGGACGGCGTCCCAGGCGGACGCGGCGCCGCGGTTGCGGACCTCCTCGGCGAAGCGGTCCGCCAGGCTCTGCACCGCCCAGTCCTGCAGCTCCCCGCGGTTGCGCGGGGTCCCGGCGGCCTCGTCGTCGGCGCCCTCGTCGAGGTCGTCGTCGAGGGCGTCCTCCTCGCCGGCGGGGCCCGCGAGGCGCCCGGCGCCCGGCGCGCCCGCCCGGTCCCGGACGGCCCCGGGGGAACCCTCGCGCGCCGCCGGCAGGCCGGCGAGGGGGTCCGGCGCGGCGCTGCCGGCCGCGTCCTCGGGTCCGGCGATGGCGGCGGCGTCGGTGACGGCGGCCTCGATGACGGCCGCGGGGATGGTGGAGACGCTGGCGAGGGCGAAGCCGCCGTCGGCCACGGCGGTGGTCGCGGCGATGGCGGCGGCCTCGGCGGGTGCGACGCCCTCGAGGGTGAGCCGGCGCATGACGACGAGGCGGGCCAGGTCGGTGGAGGAGTAGCGGCGGTGGGCACCGGCGGTGTGCTCGGAGGGCCCGAGCCCGTAGCGGCGGTCCCACGTGCGCAGCGTCGCGGGGGCGACCCCGAGCCGGCGCGCGACGGCGGCGACGGTGAGGGTCATGCGCGGGGCCGGCGGTGCGGTGGACCCCTGGGGCGACGAGGACACCCCCGGATCCTCCCGCGAGCGCGCCGGTGCCGCCACTCACCCGGCGGGACGCCGCGAGGCCGTGCACCTCCTCGGCGGGAAAGTTGTTCAACGTTGTTCACCGCAGGTCAGGGCGCGTGCGGCCGCCACCCCGGAAGTTGTTCACAGGGATGTTCACCGGTTGTGCACAGTGCAGTCACCCGCTGGCGCACCGGGGCGGGCCGATGTGTCGCAGGTCACTTGCACTACTTCTGAACAACTCTTCACCAGGGCCTTGAACAACTTCTGACGCGGTTGTAGCGTCCTACCTCGTCAGCAAGATCCACCGCCCCGCGGTGGCCCCCGCACCCTCCCCCTAGGAGCGCACCATGGCCGAGATCTCCCGCCTCCCCGGACCCGTCGCCGACATCTGGGAGTGGCAGCTCATCGGCTCCTGCCGGGACGCCGACCCGGACCTGTTCTTCCACCCCGAGGGCGAGCGCGGCCCCGCCCGCCGCAACCGCGACGCGGCGGCGCAGGCCGTCTGCGGCGGCTGCCCCGTCATCGAGGAGTGCCGCAAGCACGCCCTGAAGGTGCGCGAGCCCTACGGCGTGTGGGGCGGCCTGACCGAGGACGACCGCGAGGCCATCTACGCCACCGAGCGCCGCCGCAGCCTGCGCATCGCCAGCTGACCCCGGCCGGCGGGCGGGGGCCCGCCGGCGTCGGACGGCGCACCCGCGCACGGTGTGGTGCGGTGCGCGGCGCGCCACGACGACCAGCACGAGCACGACGAGGAACCGCTCCCCGCGGCACCGGCGGGGACGCGAAGAGGCCCGGCCCCCTGGGGGACCGGGCCTCTCGTCGTGCGGAGGGGTCAGTGGCCGTGACCGTGACCGGCGGCCGCCGGCTCCTCCTCCTTCTTGTCCACCACCAGGGTGTCGGTGGTCAGGACCATCGAGGCGATCGACGCGGCGTTGACCAGCGCCGAGCGGGTCACCTTCACCGGGTCGATGACACCGGCGGCCAGCAGGTCCACGTACTCGCCGGTGGCGGCGTTCAGGCCGTGGCCCACCTGCAGGTCGCGGACCTTCTCGACCACGACGTAGCCCTCGTGACCGGCGTTCTCGGCGATCCAGCGCAGCGGCTCGGTGGCGGCGCGGTGCACCAGCTTCACACCGGTGGCCTCGTCGCCCTCCAGGCCCAGCCCGCCCTCGAGGACCTTCACCGCGTGGGTCAGGGCGCTGCCGCCGCCGGCGACGATGCCCTCCTCGATCGCGGCGCGCGTCGCGGAGACGGCGTCCTCGATGCGGTGCTTCTTCTCCTTGAGCTCCACCTCGGTGTGCGCGCCGACCTTGATGACGACCACGCCGCCGGCCAGCTTCGCGAGGCGCTCCTGGAGCTTCTCGCGGTCCCAGTCGGAGTCGGTGCGCTCGATCTCGGCCTTGATCTGCGCCACGCGGCCCGCGACCTCGTCAGACGCGCCGGCGCCCTCGACGATCGTGGTGTCGTCCTTGGTGACGACGATGCGGCGGGCGGTGCCCAGCACGTCCAGGTCGACCTGGTCGAGCTTGAGGCCGACCTCCTCGGCGACGACCTGGCCGCCGGTGAGGGTGGCGATGTCGCCCAGGATGGCCTTGCGGCGGTCGCCGAAGCCGGGGGCCTTCACCGCGACGGCGTTGAAGGTGCCGCGGATCTTGTTGACCACCAAGGTGGACAGGGCCTCGCCGTCGACGTCCTCGGCGATGATCAGCAGCGGCTTGGAGGTCTTCAGGACCTTCTCCAGCAGCGGCAGCAGCTCGGTGACCGTGGAGATCTTGCCCTGGTGCACGAGGACGTACGCGTCCTCCAGCACCGCCTCCTGGCGCTCGGCGTCGGTCACGAAGTAGGGCGAGATGTAGCCCTTGTCGAACTGCATGCCCTCGGTGAAGTCCAGCTCCAGCGCGGTCGTGGAGGACTCCTCGACCGTGATGACGCCGTCCTTGCCGACCTTGTCGAAGGCGTCGGCGAGCAGGTCGCCGACGGCCGGGTCCTGCGCGGAGATCGTGGCGACGTGGGCGATGTCGCCCTTGCCGTCGACGTCGCGGGCGAGCTTGAGCAGCTCGTCGCCCACGGCCTCGACGGCCGCGTCGATGCCGCGCTTGAGGGCGGAGGGGGCCGCGCCGGCCGCCACGTTGCGCAGGCCCTCGTGGACCATCGCCTGCGCCAGGACGGTCGCGGTGGTGGTGCCGTCACCGGCGACGTCGTTCGTCTTGGTGGCGACCTCCTTGGCGAGCTGCGCGCCGAGGTTCTCGTACGGGTCCTCGAGCTCGACCTCGCGGGCGATGGTGACGCCGTCGTTCGTGATCGTCGGCGCACCCCACTTCTTGTCGATGACGACGTTGCGGCCGCGGGGCCCCAGGGTCACCTTGACGGCGTTGGCGAGGGCGTCCACGCCGCGCTCCAGGGAGCGGCGGGCGTCCTCGTTGAACGAGAGCTGCTTGGCCATGTGCGTGTTCCTTCCAGATCTTTGGCGGCAACGGCGAACGCCCCGGGCGCCCGGTGTCGACGGGCGCCCGGGGCGTCAGGACCTGCTGCTGCTTACTTGGCGACCTTGGCGAGGACGTCGCGCGCCGAGAGGATCAGCAGCTCGTCGCCGCCGTACTTCACCTCGGTGCCGCCGTACTTGGAGTAGATGACCTTGTCGCCGACGGAGACGTCGACCGGGACGCGGTTGCCGTTGTCGTCGACGCGACCCGGACCCACGGCCAGGACCTCGCCCTCCTGGGGCTTCTCCTTGGCGGTGTCCGGGATGACCAGACCGGAAGCGGTCGTCTGCTCCGCGTCGAGCGGCTTGACGACGATGCGGTCCTCGAGCGGAGTGATGGAGACCGACACTGAGCGGCCCTCCCCTTCTGCGTACTCGGTACGGATCTGGCGTACTGGTGGGTCGGCTGCGAGGGTGGTGCCCGCCCGTCGTCGCGGGTGCCGGGCGGCACCGTCTCGCGTGCTGGCACTCCCTTCGGGGGAGTGCCACCGACGCTGCGTCAGAAGTTAGCACTCCCACTGCCCGAGTGCCAGGGACGGCCCCCGTCCGTGCGACCGGGCGAGGAGGGTGCTGGCACAGTCGGGCGGGTGGACCCCGCCGACGTCGCCGCGCTGACCTCCCCCGACGGGCGCGCGCTGCTGGACCTGATCGCCGCCGCCGGGCCGGCCGACCCGCTGGTGCTGGGGCAGCGGCTGCGCCGCGAGGGGCACGAGCCCGCGCTGGTGGCCCTGGCCATGACGCAGGCGCGGCTGCGCGAGCGCGCCGCCGCCAAGCTCGGCCCCCGGGCGCACGGGCTGCTGCTCACCGCCGCCGGGGTGGAGCAGGCCACCCGCGCCGTCGTGGCCGCCGAGCACGCCCGCCGCTTCGCCGGCGCCGGGGTGCGGCGGGTGGCCGACCTCGGCTGCGGCATCGGCGCCGACGCCCTCGCCCTGGCCGACGCGGGCCTGGCCGTGCTCGCCGTGGACGCCGACCCCGGCACCGCCGCGGTGGCCGCGGCCAACCTCGCCGGGCGCGCACAGGTCCGCTGCGCCGACGTCACGGCCGGGGTCGTCGACGAGCTGGGCCCGGGCGACGGCGCCTGGTTCGACCCGGCCCGGCGCACCGCCGGCGGACGGCGGCTGTTCGACCCCGAGGCCACCTCCCCGCCGCTGTCCTTCGTGCTGGCCACCGCCGCGCGGGTGCCGGCCACCGGCGCCAAGCTCGCCCCCGGACTGCCGCACGAGCTGGTGCCCGCCGGCGCGGAGGCGCGCTGGACGTCCGTGGACGGCGACGTGGTGGAGGCGGCGCTGTGGTGCGGGCCCCTGGCCCGGCCGGGCGTGGCGCGCAGCGCCCTGGTGCTGCGCGGCGGCGAGCGCTTCGAGCTGGACGACGCCGACAACCCCGTCCCCGACGTCGGCGCCGTCGGCACCCACCTGCACGAGCCCGACGGCGCCGTCGTCCGCGCCGGCCTGGTCGGCGCGGTCGCGCGGCTGCTCGGCGGGCGCCTGGTGGACGACACCATCGCCTACGTCACCACCGACGCCCCGGCGAGCACGCCGTTCGCGCGCTCCTACGCGGTGCTCGACGTGCTGCCCTTCGGGCTGAAGCCGCTGCGCCGGTACCTGCGCGAGCGCGACGTCGGCCCGCTGACGGTGAAGAAGCGCGGTACCGCCGTCGACCCGGACGTCCTGCGCCGCCAGCTCGCCCTGAAGGGCTCGGCCCCGGCCACGGTCGTGCTGACGCGCGTGGCCGGCAGGCAGTCCGTGCTCGTGGTGGAACCGGTGGGCTGAGGGTTCACACCCGCGTGCGCATCACCAGGGCGTCGACCCCGCCGGGCTGGTAGTACCGCGCCCGGCGGGCGATCTGCTCGAAGCCCTCGCTGCGGTACAGCGCCTGCGCGGGCTCGTTGTCGGCGCGCACCTCCAGCAGCACGTGCGTGGCGCCGCCGGCGCGCGCCGCCGCCAGCAGCTCGCGCAGCAGCGCCCGGCCCAGGCCCCGGCCCTGCGCGCCGCGCGCCACGCCGATCGTCTGCACGTCGGCGTCGGCGCCGGAGACCACGAGCCCGGCGTAGCCGATCACCTCCTCGCCCTCCAGGGCGACGAGGTAGGTGCGGCCCGGGGCCGCCAGCTCGCCCCAGAACGTCTCCACCGACCAGGCGGTGGGCCCGAACAGGTCGGCCTCCAGGCGCTGCACGTCCGCCACGTGCCACCAGCGCATCGGCGCCCGCACCACCCCCGGGGTGAGCACGGCCGTCACAGGAGCACGTACCCCAGCCACGCCAGCGCGAAGCCGACGACGCCGATGATCGTCTCCATCACGGTCCAGGTGCGCAGCGTCGTGGGCACGTCCATGCCGAGGAAGCGCCCCACCAGCCAGAAGCCGGAGTCGTTGACGTGGCTCAGAGCGGTCGCGCCGGCGGCGATGGCGATGACGACGAAGCACAGGTCCAGCGACGACAGGCCCGCGTTCTGCACGGCCGGGGCGATGAGGCCGGCCGTCGTGGTCAGCGCCACGGTGGCCGAGCCCTGCGCGACGCGCAGGCCCAGCGAGATGATGAACGCGGCCAGGATCACCGACAGGCCGGCGGCCTCGAGGGTGTCCGCCAGGGCACCGCCGATGCCGCTGGTGCGCAGCACGTAGCCGAACATGCCGCCGGCGCCGGTGATGAGGATGATCGCGCAGACCGGGCCGAGGGCGCCGTTGGCGAGGTCCTCCACGGCGCCCCTGCTGAACCGGCCGCGTCCCAGGACGACCATCGCCACCAGGACGGCGATGAGCAGCGCGATCGGCGTCTGCCCGATCAGGCGCAGCGTCTGCACCCAGCCGGCGTCGCCGTCGAGGCTGCCCGCGGTGGCCAGCGTGTTCAGGCCGGTGTTGAGGAAGATCAGCACCAGCGGCAGCAGCAGGATGCCCAGCACGGTGCCGAACGAGGGCGGCGGGCCGGGCAGGCCCTCGTCCTCGCCGACGGCGGGCTCACCGGCGCGGCCGTCGCCGACCGCGCCCGCGGCGCTGCCGCTGCCGGCGCCGGTGGAGGAGTCGCGGTTGGTGCCGTGGTCGGTGCCGCCGGCGTTCACCGCGACGCGACCGGCCCACTCGGCCGGCAGCGGCACGTCGATCCGCTTGGCCGCCCACAGGCCGAACAGGTAGCTGGAGACGAACCAGGTGGGGATCGCCAGGACGAACCCGACGATGATGAGCAGGCCGATGTTGGTGCTCAGGCCCAGCAGTTCCGCCGCGGCCACCGGCCCGGGGTGCGGCGGCACGAACGCGTGCATGATCGCGAAGGCGCCGGCCGCGGGCAGCGCGTAGCGCAGCACCGAGCCGCCGAAGCGCCGGGCGACCGAGAAGATGATCGGCAGGAAGACGACGAACCCGGCGTCGAAGAAGATCGGGAAGCCGAAGACGAGCGAGGCGACGCCCAGGGCCAGCGGGGCGCGCTTCTCCCCGAACCGGGCGATGAGGGTGTCGGCGAGCACCTTCGCGCCGCCGGTCACCTCCAGCAGGCGGCCGATGATGACGCCGAACCCCACGAGCAGCGCGACGCTGGCCAGCGTGCCGCCGAACCCGGTCAGCAGGGTGTCGACGACGTCGCGGACGGGGATCCCGGTCGCCACCGCGGTCAGCACGCTGACGAGCACGAGCGCGGGGAAGGCGTGCAGCTTGAACTTGATGATGAGCAGCAGGAGCACGGCCACGGCGGCGGCCGCGATGAGCAGCAGGGTGCCGGTGCCGTAGGCGGGTTCGACGACGTCGGTGGCGAGCATGTGGCCTCCGGGGACGGGTGGACGACGGTGTCCTGCGGGCGGTGCCTGGCTCAGACGGTGCCACCGGGGATCCGGCGGCGATCAAACCCTCCCACTCCCGCCGGGCGTGTCAACCGCTGGCGATCACCGGCGCGCCGCCCGGCGGGTTCAGGCGGTGACGCGCTTGCGGGCCCCCGGCTCGGTGGCGTCCGGGCGGCGCAGGTACAGCGGCTCGGCCGGCAGCAGCCCCGGCCCGCCGCGCCCGGCGAGCGCGTCCACGGCCACCTGCGCGAGGAACCCCGCGTCGACGTCCGCGAGCGGGCCGGCCGGGCCGAGCGCGTCGGGGTACAGGGCGGCACCGCGCCCCACCACGGTCAGCCCGTCGCGCGGCACCGCCGAGGGCGCCGCCACGTCCGGGCCGGCAAGGCGCACCGCGCGGCCGTCCTCGCCGCGGTAGCGGGCCGTGTGGACCTCGCGCCGGCGCGCGTCGGTGGCGACGAGGAACTCCCCGGGCCCGGCCAGCCCCTGCGCGAGGGCCTGCGCGGCCAGCGCGTCCAGCGAGCACACCCCGTGCAGCGCCGCGCCCCACGCCAGCGCCAGGGTGCGCGCGGTGACCAGCCCCACCCGCAGGCCCGTGAACGGGCCGGGCCCCACCCCGACCGCGACGTCGGTGACCTCGCCGCGCTCGCGGCCGGCGGCGTCCAGCGCCTCGGCGATCGTCGGGACGAGCACCTCGTTGTGGTGGCGGGCGTCACCGGCGCGGCGGGCGTCCAGCACGCGGGTGCCGTCGTGCAGCGCCACGGCGACCCCGTCGGTGGCGGTGTCCAGGGCGAGCAGCAGCACGCCCGGCAGCTTAGAGCGACCGGCAGTAGGCACGTCACTTGAGCCGGCGGGTGGTGGGGCGCCCGGGCCAGCGGTAGCGGTCACGGGCCTCGTTGATGAGGCGTCGTAGGACGGTGAGGGCGGCGGCGAGGTGGGT
>NZ_JBKBCT010000071.1:0-19623 GCF_050871525.1 Kineococcus auxinigenes
GTGGTGATCTTGCACGGTTGAGCCCTCAATCGTGCAAGATCACCGCGGGAGGGAACGTCACGACATCGTCAAGACCGTGAAGTCGAAGGCCGCCCAGGTGTACTCGATCGAGACCGCCCCTCACCCGTGGAGCCGGTTGAGCCCTCACCCTGACGGGCGCTGCGGCAGCGCGCTCCACGGGCCGATGACACACCGCGGGGACGTTCACCGGTGCGGCCGGTGCCCCGCGCGGTGGACGGGCCGGCAGGCACCGCCCGGTGAGGTGGTGGGGTTCATGGCGGCTGGAGCAGACCGGCTGCGCGCGCGGTGGTGGTCGCGACCCGCGCAGCTCGTGGAGCAGACGCGGTGGTTGTTCTTCCTGCTCGCGCTGCTGTCGGCGGCGCTGACGTTCCCGGCCTTCACGCGCCAGGCCGAGCCGGTCGCCGCGCTGCTGGCCGCGGCGGTCACCGGCCTCCTGGCGCTCGTGTGGGCGCACCGCTACGTCACCCGCCGCGCCGCGCCCACCACCGACCTGGCCGAGGCGCTCCTCGTCGGCGCGATCGTCGCCCTGACCGCACCGCCCACGATGGTCCTCGGCGTCGCCTTCCCCGGGCTGTGGTTCCGCGCCGTCTACGGCAGCACCCGGCGGGCGGTGCTGCACTGCACGCTGCTGGTCGCCGGCATGGTCGGCGGCCTGGCGCTGTGGGGTGCCGTCCCCGGCCACGACGGACCCAGCAGGGGCGTGGAACTGCTCGGGTGCGTGCCGCTGATGTACGCGACGATGGGCGGTGCCCGGCACCTCTCGAACGCCCTGTTCGCCCGCGAGCAGGCGCAACGGCGCGACGCGGCCCTGGCGGAGTTCGGCCGGAGCATGCTCGGCACCCTCGACCGCGAGGAGGTCATCGCCGCAGCCACCCGCACCGCGGAGGCCGTGTGCGCGGCGACCCCCGGGCTGGTCAGCGTCCTCGTCGTCGACGCACCCGACGGCGCCCACGTCCTGCACTCCGCCGGCGCCTGGCGCGGGCCCCTCCCACCCGTGCTGACCGGGGTGCGGTTCCCCACCGGCCCGTCCGGCGGGGAACCGCGACCGCTGGGCGCCACCCACCTGGACGCCCTCGCGACCGGCGCCTGCCGGTGGGTCGCGATCCCGCACCCCGGGCTCGCGGGCGGCTGGGTGCTGGCCGGCGCCCCCGACCGCGTCGCCGCGGAGGGCGTCTCCGCGCTGCGCTCGATCCTGAACCAGTCGTCCCTGGCGCTGCGCAACAGCGAGGCCCACCGCGCCCTGGCCGAGCAGGCCCGCACCGACGCCCTCACCGGACTGGCGAACCGCGCCGCCTTCACCGGGGCCCTGAAGCGCGCCGCCGCCGACCCGGGGGCCCGCTTCAGCGTCGCGTTCGTGGACCTGGACGACTTCAAGGTCGTCAACGACGTCCACGGCCACGCCGCCGGTGACGAGCTGCTGCGCCGGGTGGCGCACCGCCTGCGCCTGGCCGTGCGGGCGGGGGACCTGTGCGCGCGCCTGGGCGGCGACGAGTTCGCCGTGCTGGTGCGCGACCTGCCCGACCCCGACGTGAGCGACCTGGCCGGGCGGCTGGTGGAGGCGCTGTGCGAGCCGGTGCAGGTGCCGGGCGGGTCGGTGCGGGTGGGCGCCAGCGTCGGGGTGGCGCACCACCGGCCCGGGGAGGACGCCGAGCAGGTGGTGCAGCACGCCGACGTCGCGATGTACGCGGCCAAGGCCGCCGGCAAGAACCGGGTGCGCGTCTTCACCCCCTGACCCCGCCCCGCCCCGCCCCGCCGTGATCTTGCAGAGTTGAGAGCTCAACAGTGCAAGATCACGGCGGGCTGGGGGCGGGGTCAAGGCTGCGGCGGCCCGTCCTGCTGCGCGGACTCCGGCTGCTGCGCCCACCACGCCAGCAGCTCCTCGCGGGCCGTCTCCTCGCCCAGCGGGCCGCGCTCCATCCGCAGCCCCAGCAGGTGCTGGTACGCCCGGCCCACCGTGCGCGAGGGCCCGATCCCCAGCACCTCCATGATCGCCGTGCCGTCCAGGTCGGGGCGGATGGAGTCCAGCTCCTCCTGCTCGCGCAACCGCGCGATGCGCGCCTCCAGGTCGTCGTACGCGGCGGCCAGCCGGTTCGCCTTGCGCTGGTTGCGGGTCGTGCAGTCGCTGCGGGTCAGCTTGTGCAGGCGCGGCAGCAGCGGCCCGGCGTCGGTGACGTAGCGGCGCACCGCCGAGTCCGTCCACTCCCCGTCGCCGTAGCCGTGGAAGCGCAGGTGCAGCTCCGTCAGCCGCGCCGCCGCCTTCACCGTGTCGTTGTCGAAGCGCAGCGCCTTCAGCCGCTTGGCGACCATCTTCGCGCCCACCACCTCGTGGTGGTGGAAGCTCACGCCACCGCCCTCCTCGAAGCGGCGCGTGCGGGGCTTGCCGACGTCGTGCAGCAGCGCTGACAGGCGCAGCAGCAGGTCCGGGCCCGGCACCTCCCCGTCCGGGCCGTCCTCGCGGTCGATCGCCTGCTGCAGCACCGTCAGCGAGTGCTCGTACACGTCCTTGTGGCGGTGGTGCTCGTCGATCTCCAGCTTCAGCGCCGGCAGCTCCGGCAGCACGTGCTCGGCCAGGCCCGTGTCCACCAGCAGCCGCAGCCCCGCCACCGGGTCCACCGCCAGCAGCAGCTTCTCCAGCTCCGTGCGCACCCGCTCCGCCGACACGATGGTGATCCGCCCGGCCATCTCCGTCATCGCCGCCAGCACGTCCGGCGCCACCCGCAGGCGCAGCTGCGCCGCGAAGCGCGCCGCCCGCATCATCCGCAGCGGGTCGTCGGAGAAGGACTGCTCGGCCGTCACCGGGGTGCGCAGCACGCCCGCCGCCAGGTCCGTCAGCCCGTCGTGCGGGTCCGCGAAGTCCAGCGACGGCAGCCGCAGCGCCATCGCGTTGACCGTGAAGTCGCGCCGCGACAGGTCGCCCACCAGGTCGTCGCCGTACGAGACCTCCGGCTTGCGGGAGTCCGCCTCGTAGCTCTCCGAGCGGTACGTCGTCACCTCCACCACGACGTCCACCCCGCCGGAGCGCTTGCGCGCGCCGATCGTGCCGAACTCGCGGCCCACCTCCCAGAACGCGTCGCCCCAGCGCTTGAGGATCGCCACCGTGTCGTCCGGGCGCGCGTCCGTGGTGAAGTCCAGGTCCGCCGAGCGCCGGCCCAGGAACGCGTCGCGCACCGGACCGCCCACCAGGGACAGCTCGTGACCGGCCTGCTCGAAGCGCCGGCCCAGGTCCACCAGCACCGGCATCACCGGCTCCAGCGCCCGCACCGCGCGCCCGCGCGCCTCGTCCAGCGCGCGCTCCAGCGCCTCGTCCGGTCCGTCGTGTCCCTCGGGGTGCAGCACGGGGTCCAAGGGTGCCAGAGGTGCACCACCTCCCTGGCTACAGTGAGCCGATGGTCAGACCTGCCCGGGAGCCGCGCCGCCGGCTGCCCACCGTGCAGGAGACCTCCTCCGGCGGGCTCGTCGTCGACGTCAGCACCGGCGAGCCGCGCGCCGCGGTCATCTGCCGCCTCAACCGGGCCGGGCGCCTGGAGTGGTGCCTGCCCAAGGGCCACCCCGAGGGCACCGAGACCCTCGAGGAGACCGCGGTGCGCGAGATCGAGGAGGAGACCGGCATCCGCGGCGCCGTCGTGGAACCCCTCGGCAGCATCGACTACTGGTTCTCCGCCGACGGGCGGCGCATCCACAAGGTCGTGCACCTGTTCCTGCTCAAGGCCGTCGGTGGGCACCTCACCGTCGAGAACGACCCCGACGCCGAGGCCGTCGACGTGGCGTGGGTGCCGTTCCGCGAGCTCGACGCGCGCCTGGCCTTCCCCAACGAGCGCCGCGCCGTGGAGGCGGCGGTGCTGCGGCTCGGCGAACTGGCGTGACCCCCACCGCCCACCCGCGCCGCCGCGACGTGCTCACCGGGCTCGCCGGTGCCGCGGCGCTCGCCGGAGCCGCCCCGGCGCGCGCGGCCACGACCTCGCCCACCGCCACCGCCGAGGACGACGCCCTGCCGGTGCGGGTCGCCGTGCTCGACGTCACCCCCACCACGTACGCCGCCGACGACCCCGCCCGCTCCCTCGTCACGGTGCGCGCCCGCGTCGTCAACGACGGCGAGCAGGCGCTGGAGGGGCTGCGGGCGCAGCTGGTCGCGCAGCGCTCCCCCGTGGTGGCGCGCTACTCCCTGGACCGCTGGGAGAGCGCCGGCGCCGACGCCTCCCTGGGCCGCACCACCGTCGCCTCCGAGCCCGTCGACGTCGCCGCCGGGCCGCTGGCCCCCGGTGGGCGGGCCGAGGTCGTCCTCACCCTGCCGGCCGCGGAGCTGGGCACCGGGCAGGGCGCGCACCCGGCCGCCGTGGAGGTGCTGGACGCCTCCGGCGAGCGCGCCGGGCTGGTGCGCACCTTCCTGGTCTCCACCGTGCCCGAGGGGGTCCGCACGACCCTGCTGACGCTGCTGCTGCCCCTGGTGGCGGGCCGGACCCGTGAGGCCGCCGGCCTGGCCGGGGAGGTCGAGGGGCGGCTGGGGCGGTTGCTGGAGGCCTCCGGCGACTCCCGCACCTCCTGGGCGGTGGACCCCGCCGTCCTCGCCACCGTCCTGCCCGCCGTCGCCGCGACCGGCGAGGAGGGTGCCGAGCAGCCCGCCGACCCGCTCCCCGACCTCTCCGCGGCCCCGTCCGAGGACGCGGCCGCCGCCGGGACGACGGCCGCGTCCCTGCCCGCCGGCACCGACGACCCCGCCGCGGTGGTCGCGACCCTGACCGCCTGGCGCGAGCGGCTCACCGCCGCCGCGCAGGGACGCTGCCTGATCGCCCTGCCGCACGGCGACCCGGACCTGGCCTCGCTGAGCGCCGCACCCGCCGGCGCCGAGCTGCTGACGACCGCGCAGGCCGCCGGCGCCGACGTGGCCGTGGCCCTGAGCGGTGCGGCGACCGTCCTGACGGGTGTGGCGTGGCCCGCCGACGAGACCGCCGACGCCGAGGCGCTGTCCCTGGCCGCGCGGGCGGGAGCCACCGCCGTCGTCCTGGACGACGAGACCCTCACCACCGGCGACGACCTCACCTACACCCCCACCGGGCGGGCGGTGGTCGACACCGGCGACGGGGGCGCCGGCCTGGCCGTGCTCGTCGCCGACAGCGCCCTGTCCGCCCTGCTGGCGCGCACCGCCGGCGCAGCCGCCGAGGACGCCGAGGAGGGGACGGACGAGGCGTGGAGCCCCGCGGCCCTCGTGCAGCGGGTCCTCGCCGAGGTCGCCACGATCACGCTGCAGCGGCCCAGCGACCCGCGCAGCCTCCTCGTCACCGCCCCCCGCACCCTGGACCCGCGCCCGGCCGCCGTGCAGCGCCTCGTCACCGCGGTGGAGACCTCCGGGTGGGCGTCCTGGCAACCGCTGACGGACCTGCTGGCCACCCCGGTGCCGGACGTGGAGCGCAGCGAGCTGCCCGTGCCGGCGACGACGTCGCGGCGGGCGGTCCTGCCGGTGGTGCACGTCGCCGCCGTGGACGCCGCACTGGCCACGCTCGCGGAGCTGAGCAGCGCCCTGGAGGGCGCGGCCCCCGCCGCCGGTGCCGCGCAGCGCTCGGCGCTGATGCTGCTGGCGACGTCCTGGCGGGGTCACCTGCCGGAGCTGCGCGAGAGCCGCCGGGAGCTGCAGGACGACGTCGCCGCGCTCCTGAGCGCGGTGCACGTGCTGCCCGGCAGCGTCCTCAACCTCGCCGCCACCCGCACCGAGCTGCCCGTCACCGTGGTCAACGAGCTGTCCGCGCCGGTGCGGGTGGAGCTGGTGCTGCGCCCGCGCAGCCCCCGGGTGCAGCTGACGCAGGTGCCCGTGCAGACGGTGCCGGCGCGCGGTCAGCTCCGGGTGGGCGTACCGGTGCGGGCGCTGGCCAACGGCAGCGTCGTGGTGGAGGCGCAGCTGCGCACGCCCGACGGGCTGCTGCTGGGTGAGCCCGTGGAGCTGGACGTGAACGTGCGCGCCGACCTGGAGGGCTGGCTGACCGGCCTCGTCGGCGGCGGCGCGGCGGCGCTGCTGGCCACCGGCCTGGTGCGGGCGGTGCGGCGCGGGCGGCGCCGGGTGGATGCCGCCCCGCACGCCGACGTGGACGACGTCGGGCACGACGGGGGCGGTGCCGCCGGGCAGCGGGACGGGCAGCGCCCCTCAGCGCCGACCGGGCAGGGGTAGCCGGCGCAGCAGCGGGGCGACCAGGTCGCTCAGCTCGCGCACCCGCATCACCCGGCACAGCGCGACGAACACCCCCAGCAGGACCAGCCCGCCCACCACGACCACCACCACGGCGACGGCGCGGGAGTCGCCCAGCCGGGCCAGCAGCACCGCGAGCGCGTACGCGGCACCGCCGGAGAGCGCGCCGACGATCAGCGCCCGCACGAGGGTGCGCAGCACGCGGTGGCCGTCGATGCCGCGGCCGTCCAGGGAGCGCAGCCGGCGGCGCAGCAGCACCAGTCCCAGCACCGCGCCGACGACGTTGGACAGGCTCATCGCCAGCGCGATCCCCAAGACCGTCCACCGCGGTGGCAGCAGCAGCCAGCAGGCGAGGTCCCCGGCGGCCATGACGGCCGCGACGACGGCGGAGACGGTGAACGGGGTGCGGGCGTCCTCGTAGGCGTAGAACACGCGCTGCACCAGGTACGTGGTGCTGAACGGCACGAGCCCGAGGGCCATCGCGGCGGCCACCCGGCCGACGAAGAAGCCGTCCTCGCCGAACAGGGCGACGCCGACCCACGGGCCCAGCGCGACGAGCGCGGCGGTGGCGAGCACCCCGGCGACCAGGACGGTGCGCGCGCCGGAGGAGAAGTCGCGCCGCACGGCCGCGGTGTCGCCGCTCGCGGCGGAGGAGCTGATCCGGGTGAACAGCGCCGTGACCAGCGAGACCGCCACCAGGGAGTGCGGCAGCATGAACAGCAGGTAGGCGGGCGTGTAGGTGGCGTTGGTGGCGCCCTCCAGGTCGTTCACCGTCAGGTACTCGCCGGCGGCCGTCGCGATCTGCGTGGTGAGCACGAACACCAGCTGGCCCACCACGACGCCCGCGAACGTCCAGCCGGCGACGCGGCCGGCGGTGCCCAGGCCGGAGCCCCGCACGCCCCAGCGCGGCCGGTAGCGGAAGCCGGAGCGGTGCAGCGGCCACAGCAGCACCAGCGCCTGCGCGACGATGCCGAGGGTGGCGCCACCGGCGAGCACGGCGATGGAGACGGCGTCGAACTCCCCGGCCGCCCACTCCTTCGCGTCCGGGGCGACGAGCGCGAACACGAGCAGCGAGGCGATCGCGACGACGTTGTTGACCACCGGCGCCCACATGTACGGCCCGAAGCTGCCCTTGGCGTTGAGCACCTGCCCCAGCACCGTGTACAGGCCGTAGAAGAAGACCTGCGGCAGGCACCAGAACGCCATGAGCGTGGCCAGCGCCGTCCACTCCGGCGACCACGACAGCGCGTACGCGCGCACCACGAGCGGCGCGGCCAGCGTCAGCAGCACCGTGGCGCCCGCCATGACGGCCAGGGCCAGCGTGACGAGCCGGTTGACGTAGTCCTCGCCGCCGTCGGGGCGCTTCAGCGCCCGCACGATCTGCGGCACCAGCACCGCGTTGAGCACGCCCCCGGCCAGCAGCATGTAGAAGACGTTGGGCGCCTTGTTCGCCACGTCGAACGTCTGCGCGCCGACCTGCGTGCTCACGCCCAGGACCGCGCCCTGCACCGCCGTGCGCACGAACCCCAGCAGCCGCGAGACCAGCGTCCCGGACGCCATGAGGGCGCTGGAACGGGCCAGCGACGCGTCCTGCGCCGGGGGGTCGGAGGGGGCGGCGGGCGCCGGGCGGCGTGTCGTGCTCACGCCCCGATGGTCGCCGATGCGCGGGCCGACCGGGCACGCACCACCCGTCCGGGCGGTCCAGCCCGCCCTCCGCGGAGCCGATGCACCCGGTGTGCGAGGTGCGTGGGGCGGGGACGGGCGGGTGCGCCGGGGCGCCGCGGTGCTGCTGGGTGCGGCGCTGCTGCTGCCGTGCGCCCCGCTGACCGCGGCCGCCGAACCGTCCGCCCCCTCCCCCACCGCCACCGCCACCGCCACCGCCACGAGCACCGTCACGAGCAGCGCCACGAGCAGCGCCGTGCTGCGCGAGCGGGCCGCCCGGCTGCGCGAGCGGGTGGCGGCGCTGCGGCTGGACGCGTCCGTGGCCACCGAGGAGTACGGCACCGCCGTGGAGGAGGTGCGCGCGGCCGTCCACGACGAGGTGGTCGCGCAGAGCGCCCTGGACCGCGCCACCGGCACCCGCAGCAGCACCGCCGCGGACGCCGTCCGGCGGGTGCGCTCGCTGTACGTCGACGGCGGCGCCGGGCAGCTGGGCCTGGCCCGGCGGGTCTCCGGCGCGCTGGCCACCGGCTCCCTCGACGGCCTGCACGTCGCGGCCGTCGCCGACCGCGCCGCGCGCGCCGCCCGCTCCGCCGACGTCACCGCCGTCGCCGGGGCGGACGCCGCCGGGACCGCCGCCGCCGAGGCCGCCGACCGCCTGGAGCGGGTGCGCGCCGCCAAGAGCACCGCGCAGACCGCCGCCGCCGCGGCCCGCGACCGCGTGCAGGCCGCGCTCGCCGAGCAGGAGCGCCTCCTCGCCGACGCCGACGCGGCCGTCGTCAGCACCGTGGCCGCCGAGGAGGAGCGGGCCCGCGCGGCGGCGCTGGCCACCGCGGCGGCCACCGCCGCGCGCGCCGGCGTCGCCGACGCCGGCACCGCGGGCGCCACCACGGCGCGCACGAGCACCCGGGTCGCCGACGCCGTCACCACCGGGGCCACCACCGGCGACGCGGCGCAGGACGCCACCACCGCCGCCCGCACCCGCCTGGGCCTGCCCTACGTGTGGGGCGCCACCGGCCCCGGCAGCTTCGACTGCTCCGGCCTGACGCAGTGGGCCTACCGGCAGGCCGGCACCGCGATCCCCCGCACCTCGCGCCAGCAGTACGCCGCGCTGCCGAAGGTGCCGCTGGACGCGCTGCTGCCCGGCGACCTCGTCTTCTACGCCAGCGGCGCCTCCCCCTCGAGCATCCACCACGTCGCCCTGTACCTGGGCGGCGGCCGGGTGCTGCACGCCCCGCACACCGGCGACGTCGTGCGCGAGGCAGGCGTCGCCATGCCGGGCCTCTACGGCGCGGTCCGCCCGACGGCGGGCTGAGCCGCCCTAGCATGGGTCCTGGCCCGCACTCGCGGGCCCGCCGGCGCACGCGTGGTGCGCCCAGGACCCGGGGGGAACACTGGACGGCGTCGGCCGCAGCAGCATCGCGGACCGGTACGTGCTGCACCGCGAGCTGCCCGCCACCTCGCCCAGCACCGACCACCTCGGTTGGGACACCACGCTGGACCGGTGGGTGCGGGTGCGCACCCTGGACGCCGGCGACCCGCGCGCCGCGGAGTTCCTCGACGCCGGCCGCCGCGCCGCGACCCTCGCCGACCCGCACCTCCCGCGCGTCCTGGACGCCGGCACCGACCTGCACGAGGCGGCCTCGGGGGAACGGCGGGCCCTGGCGTTCGTGGTGGAGGAAGCCGTCCAGGGCTGGACGATGGGCGACCTGCTGCGCGAGGGCACGCTGAGCCCGGCCGCCGTGCGCGGGCTCGTGGGGGAGGCCGCGTCCGCGCTGGACACCGCCGCCCGCCGCGGCCTGCACCACACCCGCCTGACGCCGGAGTCCGTGGTCCTGGGCCCCGACGCGGTGGTGCGGGTGCTCGGCGTGGGCGTGGAGGCCGCGCTGGAGGAGGACCCGCCGGCGGTGTCCCCCAGCCGTGCGGCGGCGCTGGCCAACCGCGCCGACGCCGTCGGCCTCGTCGCGCTCGTGCACGCCGGCCTGACCGGGACCTGGCCGGTGGTGGAGGAGCTGCCCGCGGCTCCCGGGCTGCCGCCGGCGCCCGCCGTCGACGGTGCCCCGGTGCCGCCGAAGGAGCTGCGGCCGGACGCCCCCAACGACCTGGACACCCTGTGCGCGGTGACGTTCGGCCCGCACCAGGACGGCCCGCGCGAGCCGGCGGAGCTGGCCCTGCAGCTGGCGCCGTGGTCGCTGGACGACCTGGACGGCGCCCTGCGCCGGATGCGCGGCGAGCTGGCGGAGGCGGAGTTCCGCGGCCGGCTGCTCAACCGCGACGAGGTGGTGCCCGACGAGGAGCCGCCGGTGCCGTTCACGCGGCCGCGCTCCACGGCGCGCCCGCAGCGGGAGGACTCCCGCCTGGTGATCGCGCTGGTGGCCGGGGTGGTGCTGGCCGGTCTCGTCGTGGCGCTGTGGCAGCTGCGCGGGCTGAGCCCGGACGGCGACGAGCCCGCGACGACCGCCGTGGCCACCTCCACCGCCACCCCTCCCCCCGCCGCGACGAGCGCCCCCGCTCCCGCCCCGCCTGCGCCGCCGGCGACTCCCGCACCGCTGCCGGTGGCGTCGGTCACCGCGGTGGACCCCCTCGGCGACGGCGAGGAGGGCACCGCCCCCGAGCGGGTCACCGACGGCGACCCGGCCACCGCCTGGGACAGCGAGCGCTACGACACCGCGGACTTCGGCGGCCTCAAGGACGGCGTGGGGCTGCTGCTGGACCTCGGCGCCGAGGTGGACGTCACGTCCGTGCAGCTCACCGCCGGCGGCGAGGGCGGCACCGTGGAGCTGCGCACCACCCCGGGCGGGGAGGACCCCCTGGCGGGTTCCACGGTCGTGGCGCAGGCCCCCGTCGGCGGCGCGCAGACCCTCGCCCCGCCGGAGCCGGTGCGCGCCGGGCAGCTGCTGCTGTGGTTCACGCAGGCGCCCACCACCGACGGGGAGTTCCGGGTCTCCGTCGGCGACGTGCAGGTGCTGGGGACGCCCGCGGCGCCGTGAGCGAGGCACCGCGCGACCCGCGCACGGACGCCGAGCTGATCGCCGCCCACGTCGCCGGCGACCCCGACGCGTTCGGGGAGGTCGTGCGCCGCCACCGCGACCGGCTGTGGGCGGTGGCGCTGCGCACCACGGGCGACCGCGAGGAGGCCGCCGACGCCGTGCAGGACGCCCTGGTGTCCGCGCTGCGGGGCGCCGGCCGCTTCCGCGGCGACTCCGCGGTCACCACGTGGCTGCACCGCATCGTCGTCAACGCCTGCCTGGACCGCGCCCGCCGCCGCGCCGCCCGCCCCGCCCGGCCGCTGGAGGAGGAGACCGGCCCGGACGGCGGCTCCGCCCGCACCGGCGCCGCCCTCGCCGTGTCCGCGGACGGCACCGGCGCCGTGGAGGCGCGCCTGGACGTGACGCGGGCCCTGGCCCGGCTGCCGGAGGCGCAGCGCACCGCGCTGGTCCTGGTCGACATGTACGACGTGCCGGTGGCCGAGGCCGCGCAGGTCCTCGACGTCGCCGTCGGCACGGTGAAGTCGCGCTGCTCGCGCGGGCGCACCGCGCTGGCGGCGCTGCTGCGCGGCGCGGCGCCGGGCGGGAACCCGTGAGGGCCGCCGCGCGTCACAGCGGGGGCCCGGTCCACGGGCCGGTGGGGGAACGTCCGGGAGGTGCGGGGTGACGGGGTCCGGGGACCCGGTGGGCGGCGAGCCGCTGCCGCCGGAGGAGGCGCGCGTGCGCGAGCTGCTGCGCGCCGCGGCGGGCACCGCCGGCCCGATACCCGCCGACGTGGTCGCCCGCGTCGACGCAGCGCTGGCCCGCGCCCGCGACGAGCAGGACGCGCACGCCCCGGGCGCCCGGGTCGCCTCGCTGGACGGGCACCGCCGCTCGCGCGGGCTGCGCTGGCGCCGCGCCCTCGCGGCGGGCGCCGCCGCCGGGGTGGTCGCCGTCGGGGTCGGCGTGGCGGCGCAGCTGGACACGGGCACCGGTGAGAGCGCCAGCACGTCCGCGGGCGGTGCCGCCGACACCGGCAGCGCCGCCGCGGAGGCCGCGGGCACGGGGGCCACCGTGCCCGTGCTGCGCAGCGGCACCGACTACGCCGCCGACGCGGCCGTCGCCGCCGCGGGCGCGTCCCTGCTGGCGGCACCGGCCGACGGCGGCACGGGCACCGGCCCCACCGACGGGTCCGGGGCCGGGCAGCCGGCTCCCGACGCGCTGCCCGGCGTCGACGCCGAGCGCGACCTCAAGGCGTCGGCGGTGCCGCTGACCGGCACCCCGGACGAGGCGCAGCGCCCCGCCGCCGAGCAGGCCCTGGCGTGCGCGCGGGCCGCCGGGGTGGACGCCGCCTCGGTCGCCGCCGTGCAGATCGCCGCGTGGCGCTCGGAACCCGCCGCCCTCGTGGTGGAGCGGCCCGCGGCGGGCGAGGCCGGGCAGGTCCTCGTGGTCGCCCTCGACTGCACGCCCGGTGACGAACCCCTGAACCGCGTGGAGCTGCCCGCGCAGCCCGCCGGGGACACGCCCTGAGCCCCCGGGGAGGGGGACGCGCGGGGGAACAGCCCCGCCCTACGATCGGTTGAGGCCAGCACGCGACCGGCGTCCCGGTCGCGCCCCGGATCGAAGGAAGCAGGTTCCCCCGTGAGCCCCTCGGTGGACGTCGTCCGCAACGTCATCGTCATCGGTTCCGGTCCGGCCGGGTACACCGCGGCCCTGTACGCGGCGCGCGCCGAGCTGGCGCCCCTGGTCTTCGAGGGTTCCGTCACCGCCGGTGGCGCGCTGATGAACACCACCGAGGTCGACAACTTCCCCGGCTTCCCCGAGGGGGTCATGGGGCCGGACCTCATGGACAACATGCGCGCCCAGGCGGAGCGCTTCGGCGCGGAGCTGGTCACCGACGACGTGGTGGACGTGCGCCTGTCCGGCGAGGTCAAGGAGGTCGTCACCGGTGGTGGGCAGACGTTCCGAGCCCACGCCGTGGTCCTCGCCCTGGGCTCGGCGTACCGCGAGCTCGGCCTGCCCGACGAGAAGCGCCTGTCCGGGCGCGGCGTCAGCTGGTGCGCCACCTGCGACGGCTTCTTCTTCCGCGACCAGGACATCGTGGTCGTCGGCGGCGGGGACTCCGCCGTGGAGGAGGCCACCTTCCTGACCCGCTTCGCCCGCAGCGTGACGATCGTGCACCGCCGCGACGAGCTGCGCGCCTCGAAGATCATGGCCCGCCGCGCCCACGAGGACCCCAAGATCCGCTTCGCGTGGAACTCCGAGGTCGCCGCGATCCACGGCGAGGACAAGGTCAGCGGCCTGACGCTGCGCGACACCGTCACCGGTGCCGAGCGCGAACTGGCGGCCACCGGCCTGTTCATCGCCATCGGCCACGAGCCGCGCACCGCGCTCGTCAAGGGCCAGGTCGACCTCGACGAGAACGGCTTCGTGCTCGTCGAGGGCCGCAGCACCCGGACGAACGTGCCGGGCGTGTTCGCCGCCGGCGACGTCGTGGACCACACCTACATGCAGGCCATCACCGCCGCTGGCATGGGCTGCTCCGCCGCCCTGGACGCCGAGCGGTACCTCGCGGCCCGCGGCGACGTCGAGCAGCACGTCGACCCGCCCCGCGAGGAGACCGAGGTGCCGGTCGCGGCGTCCGCCGGCACCGTCGAGCGCCCGCAGCCGCGCGTGCGCTGACCCCCACCCCTGCGAGAACGAGGAGGCTCCCCGTGAGCGCCACCACCGCCGTCACCGACGACACCTTCGAGGCCGAGGTCCTGAACTCCGACAAGCCCGTGCTGGTGGACTTCTGGGCGCCGTGGTGCGGCCCGTGCCGCCGGGTCGCCCCGGTGCTGGAGGAGATCGCCGCCGAGCACGGCGACAAGATCACCATCGTGAAGCTCAACACCGACGAGAACCCCCGCACCGCCGCGAAGTACGGCGTGACGTCCATCCCGCTGATGAACGTCTACTCCGGCGGCGAGGTCGTCAAGAGCATCCTCGGCGCCCGCCCGAAGCCGGACATCCTCGCCGAGCTGTCCGACGTCATCGGCTGACGTCCCCCGCTCCCCCACCGGGCCCCGGTACCGCATCGCGGTGCCGGGGCCCGGTGCGTGCGGCGACCGTGCGGGTGGGTGGTGCCGGTGTCAACGGCGGGGTGCGTCCTCCCCGTGCCCGTGGGTGGGCGAGAGGTCCTGCGGCTCGACGAGGCCGGGGTTCAAGCTGGCGATCTCCTGCTCCTTGCCGCTGGCCCACTGGGCGATGAGCAGGGTGGCGTCGTCCTGCAGGAGGCCGTTCTGGTGCTCCAGGACGTCGTGGACGATGCGGCGCACCGTCTCCGGGGTGGGCTGACCCGCAGCCGCTGCCCGCTCCAAGTGGTCGATCAGCCCCTCGAGGCCGAAGAAGGTGCCGTCGGGGCTGCGGGCCTCGGTGATGCCGTCGGTGCAGAAGACGACCCAGTCCTCGGGCTCCAGCCACTCCTCGCCGACGGTGACCTCACCCTCGCCCAGGCCGAACATGATCCGGTGCCCGCCGGTCAGCTCCTTGACGACCTTGCCGGCCCGCATGAGCAGTGGGGCTGAGTGCCCGGCGTTGAGGTAGCGCAGTCGCCCCGTGCGCAGGTCCAGCTCGCTGAGCACTCCCGTGACGAAGCGCTCGACGCCGCCTTGGACGGCGATGTGCTCGTCCAGGGTGCGGGCGCACTCGTGCAGACCCTGCTCGGCGCGGCGGCTGGTGCGGTAGGCCGCCAGCGCCACCGCGGCCAGCAAGGTCCCGGGCAGGTCGTGGCCGGTGGCGTCGAAGACGGCCAGGTGCGCGACCTCGTCCAGGACGCTGTAGTCGAAGGCGTCGGCGGCCACCTCGTAGCAGGGCTCCAGCAGCCCGGAGACCACCAGGCCCTCGCAGCCGAAGGTCAGCGGTGGCAGCAGTCGCCACAGCAGTTCCGAGGCCACCGAGCGCGGGCGCTGGTCACGCAGGCGCGTCAGGCCCTCGCCGTAGGGGGCCTTGGCCACCACCAGGTGACCGGCCAGGTGGGCGAACAGCTCGCACCGCTCGGCGAAGACCTCCGTGTCCATGTCGGTGCCCTCGGGCACCGTGAGCTCCAGGACGCCGAGGCGGTCCACCCCGTCCAGCAGGGGGAGCCAGATCCCCGGCTGCCCGGAGGTGGAGCGCACCGGCTCCACCGCGCGGAAGCACCGGCCGGCCAGGGTGGTCTCGACCGCCTGCGGCACCCGGTGGGGCGCACCGGCCACCGGTGCGGGCACCAGCTGGCGCTGCTCGTGGTCGACGAGGTGGATCACCGCGCCCCAGCCCAGCTCGCCCACCGCCTGCTGCACCGCGTCGGGCACCTGGCCGGGGGTGGCCAGGTGGGTGCGGTCCAGGAGCACACGCAGCACGGCCAGCGTCCGCGAGTCCTCGTTCGGTGCCATGGTCAGCGACGGTATGCCACCGCGGCCCGGAACGGGTTCTGACGGTTTCGCCCGCGAGGCCCGGTGGCAGCGTCCCCGGCACGGTGCTGCCGCGGCACCGCGCCCCTTCCCGCTCAGCCGTGCGCGACCCCGCTGAGCACCGGCACCCGCACGCTGCCCAGCAGCCGCTCCAGCGCCGCCTCGACGTCCTCGCGCCAGCTGATGGCGTTCTTCAGCTCCAGGCGCAGCCGCGGGTAGCGGTGGTGCGGGCGCACCACGGTGAAGCCCACCGACTCGAGCAGGTGCACGGGCAGCACGCACGGCTCGGACGTGTCGTGCGCGCAGTCCTCGTTGCCGTCGCCGCCCGGCACGAGGTGGGTGCCGCCGAACGCCTCCACGGCCTTGGCGCCGCGCTGGGTGAGGTCCTTGGCCGCGCCCTGCAGCAGCATGCGCGCCAGACCCTGCTTGCGGAACGCCGGATCGATCCAGCCCGTCGTCAGCAGCACCGCGTCCCCGCTCACCGGGGACGTCGCGAAACCCGCCTGCCGGGGCACGTAGGCCGGGGGCGCGTACATCACGAACCCGGCTGCCTGCTCGTCGACGTGCACGAGACGACCGCACGGGCCCCACTGCAGCAGGACCGAGGAGATCCACGCCTCCTTCTCGAAGTCCGGGTAGCCGGCCTCCGCGGCGCGCTGGGCCGCCACGGCGTCCAGCTCCCAGAACACGCACCGGCGCGCCGCCTTCGGCAGGTCGGCGACCGTGTCGAGCGTCAACGGCGCCATGCGGCGACCCACCGGGGCGACCCCCTCCGTCTTCCTGTGCGTCCTGGGCATCCTAGGTGGCGGCTCCGCCCGGCGCGACGAGCACGTCGCGCCGGGCGGGACCGGGCGAACGGGACGGGGTCGGCACCGCGCCTCCCCGCCCCTGCAGGGGCCTCAGGACGTCCTGGGGGCTCCCAGCAGCCGCAGGATGCGGTCCAGGTCCTCCAGGCCCGCGAAATCGACCGTGAGGCGCCCCCGCGTGCGTCCCGCGCTGATGCGGACGCGGGTGTCCAGCCGGTCGGCGAGCTGGGCGGCACGGGCTTCGAACTCCGGGCGCGGCTCGGCGGGGTTGCGCCGGCGCGGCGCGGCGTCGGCGTCGCCCACGGCGATGACCTCCTCCACGGCGCGCACGGACAGCCCCTCCGCGACGATGCGCTGGGCGAGGCGCTCCATGGCACCGCCGTCCTCCAGGGCCAGCAGCGCCCGGGCGTGCCCCGCGCTCAGCACGCCGGCGGCGACGCGCCGCTGCACGAGCGGGGGCAGCTTCATCAAGCGCAGCGTGTTGCTGATCTGGGGGCGGGAGCGCCCGATGCGGGAGGCCAGCTCTTCGTGGGTGCAGCCGAAGTCCTCCAGCAGCTGCTGGTAGGCCGCAGCCTCCTCCAGCGGGTTGAGCTGGCTGCGGTGCAGGTTCTCCAGCAGGGCGTCGCGCAGCAGGTCGTCGTCGGCGGTGTCGCGGACGATCGCCGGGATCGCGCTGAGCCCGGCTTCGGTGGCCGCCCGCCAGCGCCGCTCGCCCATGACGAGCTCGAAGCGCGGCGAGCCGTCGCCCGCGGCCTCGATCGGCCGCACCACGATCGGCTGGAGGACACCGATCTCGCTGATGGAGTGCACCAGCTCGGCCAGCTCGTCCTCGTCGAAGACGGTGCGGGGCTGGCGCGGGTTCGCCGTGATGGCACCGATCGGCACCTCGGCGAAGCGGGCCCCCGGCACGGGGAGCAGGCCGTCCAGGGAGTCCTCCCGGGGCGGGTCCTCCGTGCGCGAGCCCTCCGTCGAGTCGTCCGAGGTGCTGGCGGGTGCCGGGTCCGCCGGGTCGTCGACGGGCGGGTCCACCGGCGCCGCGGAGGGGTCCTGGTCCGGGCCGATCACCTCGTCCGGCGACGGGGCGTCGCCGGGCGCCGCCCCGTCGTCTCCAAGCGCCTTCCCGGCGCCGTCCACCGCCGTCTCCTGCTCGACAGGTGCGGCCGGCTCGACGGGCTCCTCGGCCGGACGCGGCAGCCGCGCGGTCGTCTGGTCGAAGAAGAGGTCCACCGGCCGCGCGCCGGGGCGCATCACCGGCGGCGGTGCTGCCGCCCCGCCCCGGGCCGCCGACGGTGCGGTCGCACCGTTGGGGATGAGCGCGCCCAGACCACGTCCGAGCCCGCGCCGCTTCTCGCTCACGCTCCACCCTCCTTCGACGCGACACCGCGCCGGCTACCCGTTCCGTCCGTCCACCGCGACCACGGGTCGCTCGCCGGCGGTGGCGCGACGACCGCGACACTCTGCTCCCCGCCCGGCGCACCGTCCAGCGTCTCGCCGCGGTGGGCGATCTCCCGGGCGGCTTCCAGGTACGCCAGCGCTCCGGAGGACGACGGGTCGTACGTCATGACCGTCTGGCCGTGGCTGGGCGCCTCCGAGATGCGCACCGAGCGCGGCACGAGGGCCCGCAGCACCTGCCCGCCGAAGTGCTGGCGCACCTCGTCCACGACCTGTGCCGCGAGCCGCGTGCGGCCGTCGTACATGGTGAGCAGGATCGTGGAGACCGTCAGATCCGGGTTCAGGTGTTCCTGGATCAGCTCGATGTTCGCCAGCAGCTGGCTCAGGCCCTCGAGCGCGTAGTACTCGCACTGGATGGGGATGAGCACCTCGGGTGCGGCCACGAACGCGTTGATGGTGAGCAGGCCCAGGCTGGGCGGGCAGTCGATGAGGACGAAGTCCACCCGACCCTCGCCGCTGCGCTCGAGCGTCTTGAGGTACTTGGTCAGCGCTCGCTGCAGACGGGATTCCCGCGCCACCATGGACACGAGCTCGATCTCCGCGCCGGCGAGGTCCACGGTCGCGGGCGCGCACCACAGGTCGGGGGCCTCGTCGCAGCGCTGGACCACCTCGGCCAGCGCCTTGCCCTCCACGAGGACCTCGTAGACGCCGGGCACTTCCGCGTGGTGCTCGATGCCCAGGGCCGTGGAGGCGTTGCCCTGCGGGTCGAGGTCGAGCACGAGCACCTTCAGGCCGGCGGCGGACAGGGCCGAGGCCAGGTTGACCGCCGTCGTCGTCTTGCCGACCCCGCCCTTCTGGTTCGCGATGGTGAGGATGCGCGTCTCCGCAGGGCGGGGAAACCGTTCCTGGAGGAGTGGGCGCACCGTTTCACGTGAAACGGGCGGGGAGGCGAGGGGGGCTGCGAAGTCGTCCGCCCCCTCCGGCGCGTCGAGCAGCACCCCCACCGGTTCGCCACCGTCCGTTTCACGTGAAACGTCACCGTCGAGGGCGATCGCTTCCTCAGCGAGCACCGAGGGGGCCGAGGCAACCGCGTCGGCCTCCTCAGGTGCGGCAGGAGGGATCTCGAGGACCGCTGGAGCCCCGGGCACCGGCGCTCCCTCCACTGCTTCCGGCGTGGTTTCACGTGGAACATCAGTGGTTTCACGTGGAACGTCGGGCGCGGACGCCTCGTCGTCACGTCCCAGCCAGCCGAGCCCTCGCGACGACGCCGATCGCAGCGTCCCGAACCATCCCAAGTGCGTCACGCCTTCTTCCTTCCAGGGGTTCGCGACGTCCGCTGACGCCGATTGCCGGGAGACGGGCGGGGCCCGGACTGCACTGGACGCCGACGCAACGGACCCCCGCCTCGCGCGACCCGGACGACCGTGGTGCCCTCGTCCCCGGCGGGCCCGCAGTGCACGACCTCCGGTGTGCTGTCGATGCCGAGCTCCGCCAGGACCGTGGAAGCGGCAGCGACCTCCTCCGCCGCACTGCGGCCCTTGATGGCCAGCAGGTACCCGCCCTGCCGGCACAGCGGGAGGGTCCAGCCGTAGAGGGTCGCCAGAGGGGCGACGGCCCGCGCCGTCACCACGTCGCCGGAGAACTCACCCGCGACGTCCTCCGCGCGCCCCCGAGCGACGGCGACACGATCACCGAGGGAGGTTCGGCTGATCGCTTCCCGCAGGAACGTGTAGCGGCGCTCCAGGGGTTCGATGAGCTGCACCTGCAGGTCGGGACGGGCCAGCGCGAGCGCGATGCCCGGCAGGCCCGCTCCCGAGCCGACGTCCACGACGGTCTTGCCCTCCTCGATGAGGTCGCCGAGGTACGCGCAGTTGAGCAGATGCCGGTCCCACAGGCGAGGAACCTCGCGCGGGCCGATGAGACCACGCTCCACCCCGGCTGTGGCGAGGAACTCGTAGTAGGCGGTCGCCGCGCTCAGCTGGTCGCCGAACACGTCCGCAGCGGTCGGGGGAACGACGGAGGGGGGGGGGGGGGGGGGGGGGGGGGGGCGCGCCCCCCCCCCCCCCCCCCCCCCCCGGCCAGCCGCCAGCGCCAGTCCTCCCCGCCGTCCTCCGCCAGGAACCACACGAACAGCGGCACGAGCAGCAGCCGCAGCACCGTCAGCGCGTTCGGCA
>NZ_JBKBCT010000072.1:0-19569 GCF_050871525.1 Kineococcus auxinigenes
TCGCCTGCACGGCGAGCTCGGGATGGTCCCGCCGATCGAGTACCAGGCCCGATTCGACACCACTGCCGAGGTCGTCGCCGCGGCCTGAGCGTTGCTTCACACCCTCCATCAAACCCGGGCCTTGACAGGCGGCGACCACTACGACGAGCCGGTCACGCAGGCGAAGGTCGAGGGCACCTGCTGAGCGAGGTGCACGTGCAGCGCGGGATGACCGTGAGGTCGGCAGACGTGTACTGGCTCGCCGGAGTGCCCGGTCAGCGCAGCGAGACCGGCCGGGTCAGGTCGTTGTTGTCCACGACGTGGGTGGCCTGCAGCTGCGGTGCGGCTTCACGCACGTACAGCTGCTGGCCTTCAACGTAGCGGCGGTTGGAAGCGTCAGCAGGGTCGGGCGAGCCGGAGCCGTCCCGGGCGACGCAGCGCTGCAAGGTGGTGGCCCGGTCGACCTCCAGCCACAGCGACCACGTCCAGTACCCGCGCAGCTCGGGCCGGTGCAGGAAGATCCCGTCGACGATCAGGATGGTGTCGGGCACGGCCTGCTGCTGTTCGGCGAGGTCGGCGGTGTCGGTGCGGGCGTCGAAGACGTGGGTGCGGTGGCGGCCGTGGCCGCGGGGGGCGAAGGGGTCGAGCAGCTGCTCCTGGAAGGCGGTCAGGTCGTAGGAGTCGCGGTAGAAGCCCTCGGGGTCGCGGGATCCGCGGGCGTGGCGCAGGGCGCGAGGGTGGTGGAAGCCGTCGATGGAGGCGTGGACCACCGTGCGCCCTCGGGCGCGCAGGGCGGTGGTGAGCTCACCGGCGAGGACGCTCTTGCCGGCTCCGTCGACGCCGTCGATGCCGATGCGGACGTAGGGGTCGGCGGGTAGAGCGTCGACCTCGGCGGCGAGCTGCTCGAGCAGGGCCTGACGGGGCGGGTTGGCCGGTGACTGCACCTGCGGGAGTCTGCCCCGTGGCTCGGCAGTGCGGTGGTTGCACCATCACCGCGGGATGAGCGTGTGGTCGGACCACCGCCGACGGTGCCTGCCGACGTCGGTCGCCTCGACCGCTACGCGCCCACGCGCTCGACGACCCCACCGCTGTGCACCGGACGCACCCCGACGCCGCCGCCCTCGCGGAGCACGGGGTTGGTGCCGGCGATGGCCAGGGCCGCGTCCAGGTCGGGCGCCTCGATGACGTAGAAGCCGGCGACGACCTGCTGGGAGTCGATGAACGGTCCCTTGGTGACCGAGCCCGCCCGCAGGGATGTCGCCATCTCCCGCGGCGTCAGCGCGTAGGCCGTGAGCATCGAGTCCGCGGCCGCGAGTTCGTCGGCGTGCTGGTCGCACGAGGCGGTGTCGGCCGCCGTGGCGTCCGGCGCGTGAGCGGAGTCGTCGGCGTAGACCAGGACGGCGTACTGAGCCACGGCGGCTCTCCTTCCAGGGGGCTGACTCACTCCTGCCAGTCCTACCGCTGCTATCCGACAACGCCTCGACGCACCCCGCCCTGGGGGAGGCGGGGCCGTCCATGACGCCTGCGCAGCCCTCAAGATCAACGCTCGCGCTTCGACATGTCAGGACGTCGCCGCCTGCCCATGATCGCATCCGGTGCGCGGGATGACCGTGACGTCGCGCGCAGCGCGGGATGACCGTGCGTCCCGAACCGCCACATCACGGGAAGATCAGCTGCGCTTCCGCCTCAGCCGGGGAGTCTTCATGTGTGACGCGGCCAGGGTGACAGTGCCCGTTGCGGCGGCCTGGCCTCACTCGCGTGCTGGCGGAACCTCGACCTGCGCGGCGACACCGTGGTCCCGCAGTTCCAACAAGACCGGATCGATCTGAGGTCCCTCGTCCGGCCCGTCTGTCGTGACGCTGAACGACGTGACGAATCCGGAAGCCGGGTCGACCTCCACGATTCCCGAAACGGTTCGCGAGGCGGATCCGGAGGACAGGCCGGGTTGGAGGCGGTCCAGGGTGAGCCGCACCATCTCGCGCCGCTGCGGGTGGGCGTCGTCCACGAGCTGGGACAGGTCGAGGTCCACTCGGTACCGGCCCGGGGCATCGTCCGGTTCCGCGCTCGTCACCGCCGCGAGCCAGTGAAAGGTGGCGGCGACGCTTCCCAGGAGCGGGTCGACCTCCATCGTCAGGCGGGTGGCGTCCGCGCGTGAGCTGGTCCAGCGCCCCTGTTCGTCCTGGGTGGGTGGCCCGTCGAGGAGGATCATCGACAACGTGCCGGCCTTCGGGACGAGGAGGGCGTGCGCCGTCATCTCCTCGGGTGTGCTCTGGCCGGGCAGCGCTATGAGCCCGTCGAGCACGAGGACCCCGTCGCCGGCAGGAGGTGGAGGCGAGGGGGATGTCGTGGTGACCGTGGTCATCGTCGCCGCCCCTGTCGTCAGGTCCGTGTGTCCGTACGCCGACGTGTGGACCGGACCCTCCACCGGGGTGCGCCAGGAGTAGCGCGCGGTGGCGGTCGCGAGGGTGCGTGCGTGCGCGTCCAGAACGACGCGCAACGGGTGAGCAGGCTCGACGTCCGTCATGTCGTGGTGCACCCGATCACGCTATCCGCCGTAGCCCCTGGGGCTCGACGGTGAACGTGCGGAGCCTGCTTACAGAGGCGGTGGCGACGGGCTTGGCGCGGGCGATCACCGGCTCCTGCGCAGCCGGCCCGGACCCGGCAGGGATGCGTCGAGGCAGGTCACCTCTCGGACCCGCCTCACCGTCCTCGGTCGGTGCTCTTCGTGCCTAGAAGGCTCCGCCCGGAATTCTGTGTCCGTTCCACGGCGGAGGTGTTGCGTTGACCGCCTGAGCCCGCAACCGTTTTCAAGACGGCGACCGCGCCCGGAAGGCGGCGTGAGCGCGCGTCTGAACGAGAGCTGGACCGCGACTCCGGTAGGTACGAGCTGCCGACCGACTCACCCGGCTCACGCGTACGGACACCGTGTTCGGCGAGCAGGTCGATCAAGGCAGCATCGGCGTCGTCGCGTCGGAGGCACTGACGTGGGCGGCGGTGCGGACCAAGGAGGCGACCGCAGAGGAGCGGCTGGTGGCCGGCCAGGCGAGCACCGTGGTGATCCGCGTGGCGTCAGGGACGGGCACTGCGACGTGGTCGGGCCACTGCCAGGCGCGGGCGGAGGCGGGGATGACCAGCAGCGCCTTGCCGAGGGCTACCAGCTGGGCGAGCTGGGACTGGGTGCGCACCTCGGGTCCAGGCCCGGCGGGGTAGGTCCCGTCCAGCCGAGGCCAGCGCGCCATCGGCAGGTCCGGCACGTTGCTGACCTGGGCCAAGGTCAGCTGCTCGTGCGCGGCCAGAGGATGATCCGCGGGCAGGAGGGCGACTTGACCCTCGGTGAGCAGGTCCTCGGCGTCCAGGCCGGTCAGGTCGTCCACCGGGCGGTGCATGATCGCTGCGTCGGCGCGCCCTTGGTGCAGCAGGTGCGCCTGCTCGCCGACCTCACACAGCAGGACCTCCACCGGCAGGGGTACGGGGTGGCCCTCCACCGCGTCCAAGAGGCGCTGGAGCACCTCGTGGGAGGCGCCGGCCTTGGCGGCGAGCACCAGCGGACGCTCGGCAGTGCCCGCACGCCGGGTCCGGCGCGCGGCGGCCGCGACCGCATCCAGGGCCGAACGGGCCTCGTCCAGCAGCACCGCCCCGGCCTCGGTCAGCACCGTGCCCCGGCGGTCGCGCTCGAGCAGGCGAACGCCGAGCCGGTGCTCCAGCCGGCGGACCGCCCGTGACAGCGGCGGTTGGGCGATGCCGAGGCGCTCCGCGGCGCGCCCGAAGTGCAACTCCTCTGCCACGGCGACGAAGTAGCGCAGCTCGCGCGTTTCCAGCTCGACCATGGACGCAGTCTAGATGTTGATACTTCCTGGGTATCACGAATGAGTCGGATGGTCTTGGACGTCGGCTGGGCCGAGCAGTGAACATCGCGAGCATGGACGAGACGAAGACCGCGCTGGTGACCGGCGCGAACAAGGGCATCGGATTCGCCATCGCCCAAGGGTTGGGAGCAGCCGGCTTCACCGTCGCGGTGGGGGCGCGCTCGAAGGTCCGGCGCGAGGAGGCGGTGCAGCGCCTGCGTGCCGCGGGCATCGATGCCTTCGGGGTGGCTCTGGACGTCACGTCCGAGGACAGCGCCGCCGTGGCGGCGGCGGCCGTCGAGGACAGGACCGGACGCCTTGACGTTCTGGTCAACAACGCCGGCATCTCCGGGCGCACGGACGGTGGCGCGCAGGACCCCACCACGCTGAACCTCGACGTCGTGCGCACCGTCTTGGACACCAACGTCTTCGGGGTGGTGCGGGTGACCAACGCGATGCTGCCGCTGCTGCTGCGTGCGCCCTCCCCGCGCATCGTGAACATGTCCAGCAACATGGGCTCCCTGGCCCTGCAGACCGGTCCGCAGCTGGCCGCCTACGCGCCGTCGAAGTCGATGCTCAACAGCATCACCGCGCAGTACGCCCGCCGCCTGGCGGACACGAAAGTGATTGTCAACGCCGCGTGCCCCGGCTACGTCGCGACCGACTTCACCGGCTTCGCGGGAGAGCGCACGCCAGAGCACGGTGCCGCCATCGCTGTGCGGTTGGCGACCTTGCCCGATGACGGGCCACGCGGGGGCTTCTTCGACGATGGCGGTGTCGTCCCCTGGTGAGTGGACGCCCGCTCACCCACGGCCGTGGTCAAGGCGGACCTGGGAGTAGCGAGGACCCGCCAGACCAGCCCGGAGGTCAGCGGGCTGACCCCTGGCCTTCCGGACCGCAAGGCCGGCGAAGCACTGCCTGCGACCACTCGGTCATCGGCAAGTCCGTGAAGTCGCCGGCTGGCCCTGACCGCGCACTGTCCGCGGGATGACCGAGCGTCCCGCTCCGCGCCACGACCGCACGGACCACACCGTGATCAGCTGGTGTCGCGCAGGTCTGCAGGTCAGCTGCGACTGCAGCGGTGCCCTCCGTTCTGCACCCGCCCCCTGGTCACCGACCGCCAGGTCCGGCTCAGACGGTGCTCAGGAGCAAGGACGCGGCCAGGGTGAACATCACCAGTGCGATGAGCGCGTCCAGCACCTGCCAGGCGCGCGGCCGGGCGAACAGCGGGCGCAGCAGCGCCGCTCCGTAGCCCAGCGCGGTGAACCACAGCGCGCTGCCCAGGGCCGCCCCGGCGGCGAACCACCACTGCCGCCCGGGGTGGTTCTGCGCGATCGAGCCGAGCAGGACGACGGTGTCGAGGTAGACGTGCGGGTTCAGCCAGGTCAGAGCCAGCGCCGTGCCGACCGTGGCGGCCAGGGAGGCCGGCGCGCCACCGCCGCGCGGGTCCAGCGCCTGCGGGTGCAGCGCCCGGCGAGCGGCCAGCACGCCGTAGGCGGCCAGGAAGGCCGCACCGGCGAAGCGCACCACGTCCAGCACACCGGGCGCACTGCGCACGACGGCGCCGGCACCGGCCACCCCGGCGGCGATGAGCACCGCGTCGGAGAGCACGCACACCAGCACCACCGCGCCGGTGCGCTGAGCGAGCAGGCCCTGGCGCAGCACGAAGGCGTTCTGCGAGCCGATGGCCACGATCAACGACAGGCCCAGGGCGAGACCGGAGAGGGCAGCGAGGAGGGCGGGCGGCAGCACCGGGCGACCGTAAGCATCCCTCAGACGAGGAGGGAAGCTAACTCTTCTGCACCATCGTTAGCATCGCTGTTCATGGATGTGGACCTCGCCCACCTGCGCGCGTTGAGCGCTGCGGTCTCCGAGGGCACCCTCGAGGCGGCCGCCCGCGCTTTGCACGTGACGCCCTCGGCGGTCAGCCAGCGGCTGCGTGCTCTGGAGGTGGCCACCGGCCGGGTGCTGCTGGTGCGCAGCAAGCCGGTGCGGGTCACCGAGTCCGGCGAGGTGCTGCTTCGCCTGGCCCGTCAGGTCGAGCTGCTGGCCGACGAGACCCTCGCCGAGCTGGACGCCGGCTCCGGGCAGCACCAGAGCCTGCCGATCGCCGTCAACGCCGACTCCCTGGGTACGTGGGTGCTGCCCGCGCTGGCTCCACTGTCCGCCGCACCGGCGGGAGCCGGACCGTGCTTCGACCTGCACCGCGACGACGAGGCGCACACCGCGGGCCTGCTGCGCGCGGGCACGGTGGTGGCCGCCATCACCACCGACCCCGACCCCGTGGCCGGCTGCACGGTGACCCGGCTGGGCGCAATGCGCTACCGGCCGATGGCGGCGCCCGCCTTCGCCCGGCGCTGGTTCCCCGAGGGGGTCACACCCGAGGCGCTGGGCGCAGCTCCCGTGGTGCTCTTCGACCGCAAGGACGACCTGCAGCACCGCTACCTGCGTCAGCGCCTGCCCGCTCCGGCGCACCCGCCAGTGCACCACGTGCCCTCCACCGCCGACTTCCTGACCGCCGTCCGCCTGGGCATGGGCTGGGGCATGCTGCCCGAGCTGCAGGCCCACCCCGTCCAGGACGGCGACCACGTCCTGGACGTCGACCCATCCGGCGCGATCGACGTCGCGCTGTACTGGCAGCAGTGGAAGCTGCGCTCCCCAGCGCTGGATCGCGTCGCGCAAGCGGTCATCCAGGCCGCCCGCACCTGCTTGGTGCAGTGACCCCCCCCCCCCCCATCACGACCGACCCACGACGACGCCTCTTCCCAGGCGCGGTCATCGACTACTTGTTGACTTCCTTCACGGCCCGAGCCCGGCCAGGCTGGAGCCGAGGTGCCCGGCGTGACGCTCCCTTATCGACTGTCCACCCGCTCATGGGTGTGGCTCTGTCTTGGCGTGTGGAGCGTCGGGCACCGCTGGCGGGGAGTGGCTCAAGAGAGGCTTGTGCGATCCATCCCCAAGTAGTGCTGCCCACCCCGCCGAGGAACTGCAACCTCGAGGAAGAGCAGGCAGTGATGGCAACCAGCAGGAAGCCCGTGATCATCGGCGTCGACCCCCACAAACGGTCGGTGACCATCGAGGTCATCGACCAGCGCGAACAGGTGCTGCACGTCGAGCGCTTCGCCACCGACACCGCCGGCTACCGCGCCCTGCGTCACAGGACGCGGGTCTGGTCGCAGCGGACGTGGGCGGTCGAAGGTGCCGGTGGAGTCGGCAAGCTCCCCCGCAAGCGGGAGGTGCCCCCATGCGCCCAGCGCCTGGTCGCCGAGGGCGAGACGGTGATCGACGTGCCGACGAAGCTGTCGGCGCAGGTCCGCGTCTTCAATACCGGCCAGGGCCGCAAAACCGACGCCACCGATGCGCACTCCATCGCTTTGGCCGCTTCACGCTCGGGGAAGCTGCGGGCGGTCGAAGTTGACGGTGAGCACGTCGCGTTGCGTCTGCTGGCCGATCGCCGCGATGAGCTGGGGGTCCGCAAGACCGAGACGGCCAATCGGATCCACCGCTTGTTGGGTGAGTTGATCGGCGGCGGCGCTAAGCGGTTCCTGTCTGCAGCGCAGGCCAAGACGATCCTGGCCGGCATCCGACCACGCGATGTCGTGGCCCGGACCCGACGGCAGCTGGCGGCGGAGTTGATCGCCGAACTGGCGGCGGTGGAGGCGAAGATCAAAGTCGCGAACCAGCAGCTGAAGATGCTCGTCGTCGACTCCGGGTCGCACCTGATGGAGTTGAGCGGCATCGGCCCATCCAGTGCCGCGCGGTTGCTGGGTGACGTCGGCGACATCGCGCGGTTCCCGACCCGGGGACACTTCGCGTCTTGGAACGGGACCGCGCCCATCGATGCCTCCAGCGGCGACAACGAGCACCACCGGTTGTCGCGGTCGGGCAATCGGCGCTTGAACCGGGTGCTGCACATCATGGCGATCGTGCAGTTGCGCAACCCGACCGCGGGGCGGGCCTACTTCGACCGCAAGCGCGCCGAAGGCAAGTCGGCCATGGAGGCGCTGCGCTGCCTGAAGCGGCGGCTCCCCGATGCGGTCTATCGGCAGATGGTGGCTGACGCGCAGGCCACCAAGCAGGCCGCTTCGCCGCCCTCCGAGCCCGAGGAGGTTCGGGTTATCGACCTGGTGTCGGTCGCTGCGGAGCAGCCGCCGGCGACGGGCCCGGGAGGACAAGCGGGGGCGTCTACTGGCTCCAGCGCGGCCGACTCGGACCCCGATGCTGGCTCTTTGGAGAAGTCACTTCCCGGACTCGCCGCCACCAGCATCGCGACCCCTCGCCTTGCCTGCAAGGGGCGCCTCTTGACATAGAGAGGCGCCAAGACCGCGAGGTCTTGTCCCGTCGTGATCGCGCATGGGATGCGTCGTTTCCGTGCGCTCGAACCTGCGGCGGACAGCGGTGCTGCAGATGGGGGCGGACACGCCGAGGCGGGCCGTCACCCCTCGGTCGTGTCGGCGACGGTGTGCAGCGAAACCGCCCCCACCCGTGGTGATCTTGCATGGTTGAGTCCTCAATCGTGCAAGATCACCGCGGGAGGGAACGTCACGACATCGACACGACCGCGGAGTCGCCCCCTCACGATCCGCAGGGCACAACCCAGCTCCCCGGGCCCTCGGGACGTCCCGGTCCCGCCGCCCGCCCGACCGGCACCGTGACGACGAGGAGCTCCTCGGCCCGCTCGCCGTAGGAGCCCTGGGCCAGCACCTCGCCGTCGGGGCCGACGGCGAGGGAGCACCCGATGCAGCGCCAGCCGTCCCAGTCGCCGCCGACCACGGGCCCGACGTTGCTGACGCCGACGACGGACATCCGGTGGGCCCGGGCGAGGGCGCCGTAGGACTCCCGCCACATCGCGCCGTAGGGCTCGGCGTGGTCGTCGTGGTCCGGCGGGACCGCCCACGCCGACGGGGAGAGGACCAACTGGGCGCCCATGAGCCCGAGGGAGTGCCCCAGGGCGAGCGAGCTGGGCGAGTTGTCCGCGCAGATGTCCAGCCCCACCACGCCGAACGGCGTCTCAGCCACGCCGAGGGTCGAGCCCGTCGAGTACAGGCGCCGCGCGAAGTCCAGCTCGTTGACCTTGCGGTGGTGCAGCAGCAGCTCGCCCCGGTCGGACACCAGCACCGCGGAGTTGTGGATCCGCTCCCCCGACCTCTCGACCAGGCCGGCGGCGAGCACGACGCCGTTGCCCGCCGCCAGGCCGGCGAGGACACCGGTGACCGGCCCGGGCACGGTCGTGGCCCGCGTGCGGGCGCTCTCGTGCGTCCACCCCAGGTCCAGGCACTCGGGCAGCACGACGACGTCGCACCCCGACAGCGCCGCCCGGCGCACCGCCTCGCCGGCGCGGGCGAGGTTGGCCTCGCGCTCGCCGGGTTCCACCAGCACCTGGGCCATGCCCGCGCGGACGTCGCTCACCCGTCCCCTCCCTGCAGGAGCGTCACGACCGGCCCGGCCGGGCACCCGGTGCGCTTCAGGCGTTCGCCACCAGTCCCAGCTCGGCCGGCGTGGCCAAGCCCTCGTGCCGTGGCAGCACCCGCACGGTGTACCCGAAGGGACCGGTCTGCCGCAGGGCGACCTGCCCCTCGTAGCGGTGCCGGCCGTCGCCGAAGTCCTCCGCGTGCCGCAGCGGCACCACCCCGGAGGGGCGCAGCTCGTCGGACTCGCTGACGCGTCCGTGCACGACCTGCACCTCGACGTCGGCGGGGGCCAGGGACCCCAGCGACACGAAGCCGCGCACGTGCAGCACGTCGCCGACCTGCGCGGAGTCGCCCACGCCGGAGGACTCCACGTGGTCCACGCGCACCCCCGCCCACGCGCCGCGCACCTCGCCCTTCCAGCGCGCCAGCTCCCTGGCGGCCGCGGCGGACGAGGCCGTCGCGGCCCGGCCCGCGTGGGCCGCGGGCACGTACAGCTGCTGCACGTAGTCGGTGACCATGCGGCTGGCCAGCACCTTGGGGCCCAGCGAGGCCAGGGTGTGGCGCACCATCTCCAGCCACCTCGCCGGCAGCCCGCGCTCGTCGCGGTCGTAGAACCTCGCGGCCACGGAGTTCTCCACGAGGTCGTACAGCGCCGCGGCCTCCAGGTCGTCGCGGTGCTCGGGGTCCTCCACGCCGTCGGCGGTGGGGATCGCCCAGCCGTTGCCGCCGTCGTACCACTCGTCCCACCAGCCGTCGAGGATCGACAGGTTCAGGCCGCCGTTGAGCGCGGCCTTCATGCCGGAGGTGCCGCACGCCTCGAACGGGCGCAGCGGGTTGTTCAGCCACACGTCGCAGCCGGGGTACAGCGACAGCGCCATGGTGATGTCGTAGTTGGGCAGGAACACGATGCGGTGGCGCACCGCCGGGTCGTCGGCGAAGCGCACCATCTGCTGGATGAGGCGCTTGCCGGTCTCGTCGGCCGGGTGCGACTTGCCGGCGATGACCAGCTGCACCGGCCGCTGCGGGTGCAGCAGCAGCGCCCGCAGCCGCTCGGGGTCGCGCAGCATGAGGGTCAGCCGCTTGTAGGTGGGCACGCGGCGGGCGAAGCCGATGGTCAGCACGTCGGGGTCCAGGACGTCGCGGGTCCAGGCCAGTTCGGCCTCGGTGGCCCCGCGCTGCAGCCAGGACAGCCGCAGCCGGCGGCGCGCGTCCTCCACGAGCCGGCCGCGCAGCACGCGGCGCGTGCGCCAGATCTCCTCGTCGGGGACCTGGTCGACCTTCTCGAAACCCTGCCCCTCGCGCGTCAGCTGCGGGCCGATGTAGCGCTCGCCCATGCGCAGCACCTCCGGCGCCACCCAGGTGGGCGCGTGCACGCCGTTGGTGATGGAGCTGATCGGCACCTCGGGCGCGTCGAAGCCCGGCCACAGCCCGTCGAACATGCCGCGGCTGACGGCGCCGTGCAGCCGGGAGACGCCGTTGGCGCGCTGGGCCAGGCGCAGGCCCATCACGGCCATGTTGAACACGCCCGGGTCCCCGCCCTCGTAGTCCTCCGAGCCCAGGGCCAGCACGCGCTCCACAGGCACCCCGGGCAGCGGGTTGCCCGGCCCGAAGTACAGCTCGATCTGGTCGCGGCCGAAGCGGTCGATGCCGGCGGGCACGGGGGTGTGCGTGGTGAACACCGTGGCGGCGCGCACCGCCTCCAGCGCCTCCTCGAAGCTCAGGCCGCGCTCGACGTGCTCGCGGATGCGCTCCACGCCCAGGAAACCGGCGTGCCCCTCGTTGGTGTGGTAGACCTCCGGCTCGGGCGCACCGGTCAGCCGCGACCACAGCCGCAGCGCCCGCACCCCGCCCACTCCGCACAGCAGTTCCTGCTGCAGGCGGTGCTCGCCGCCGCCGCCGTAGAGGCGGTCGGTCACCCCGCGCGCGGCGTCGTCGTTCTCCTCCACGTCGGAGTCCATCAGCAGCAGCGGGACGCGGCCCACCTGCGCCTTCCACACCTGCGCGGCCAGGCGGCGCCCGCCGGGCAGGTCCACGTGCACCTTCGCCGGGGTGCCGTCGGCCTCGCGCAGCAGCGCCAGCGGCAGGCCGTCGGGGTCCAGCACCGGGTAGGTCTCCTGCTGCCACCCGTCGCGCGAGAGGGACTGCTTGAAGTAGCCGGTGGCGTAGAACAGCCCCACGCCGACGATCGGCACGGCCAGGTCGCTGGCCGACTTCAGGTGGTCGCCGGCGAGGATGCCCAGGCCGCCGGAGTACTGCGGCAGCGCCCCGGTGATGCCGAACTCCATCGAGAAGTAGGCGATCGACGCGGGGGCGCCGGCGCCCAGGGAGGCGTACCAGCCGGGGCGCGAGAGGTAGGCCCTCAGGTCGGCGGCCGCCTCCTGCACCCGTCCGACGAAGTCCGCGTCGGCGGCCAGGGCCTCCAGCCGCTCCGTGCTCAGGGCGCCCAGCAGCGCGCCGGGCTCGCGGTGCACCGCCACCCAGGCCGCCGGGTCCATCGACTCGAACAGCTCCCGGGTGGGCTCGTGCCACGACCAGCGCAGGTTGCTGGCCAGCTCCCCCAGGGGGGCCAGCGGTTCAGGGAGCACGGTGCGGACGGTGAAGCGTCGGATGGCTCTCACGAACAGCGACAGTAGCCGCGCGGGCACGTCCGGGACAGGTCTCCCGCGCCGGGGAGCCCGGGGGCGCAGGAGGTCCTGCGTTCCCGCGCGACACCTCCGCCCGCCGTCGGTAGGTTGCCGGACGTGACGACGAAGGAGCAGCCGACGACGCGCGGGACCGGTGCCGCCACGACGCAGCGCCAGGGCTCGCCCGAGGTGACCACGACCCCGGCCGCCGGGAGCACCCGCCCGGTGGTCGGGCGCATCCCCGTCCTCGACGTCGCGCCCGCCGTGGACGCGGGCCGCTGGCCGTCCAAGGCGGTGGTCGGCGAACTCGTGCCGGTGACGGCCACGGTGTTCCGCGAGGGCCACGACGCCGTCGCCGCCACCGCCGTGCTGGTGCGCCCGGACGGCACCGACGGGCCCAGCGCGCGCATGACCCTGACCAACGCGGGCACCGACCGCTACGCGGCCGTGCTGTCCCCCGACGCCGAGGGGGACTGGGGGCTGCGGGTGGACGGCTGGTCCGACCCGTACGGCACCTGGGACCACGACGCCACCATCAAGGTCGGCGCCGGCGTGGACGTGGCGCTCATGCTGGAGGAGGGCGCCCGCCTGCTGGAGCGCGCCGCCGGGGCGCCCGGCCGCGACGAGGAGGGCGCGCAGGTGCTGCGCGCCGCCGTGGACCGGTTGCGCGACACCTCGCTGGGAGACGCCGAGCGGCTGGCCGCGGGCACCTCCGAGCAGGTGCGCACCGCGCTGGACCGGCTGCCCGTGCGGGAGATGGTCTCCCCCTCCCCCACCCTGCCGCTGCGCGTGGAGCGGCGGCTGGCGGCCTTCAGCAGCTGGTACGAGTTCTTCCCGCGCTCGGAGGGGGCGTACTTCGACGACGAGGCGGGCCGCTGGGTCTCGGGCACCTTCCGCACCGCCGCGGAGCGGCTGCCGGCCATCGCGGACATGGGCTTCGACATCGCCTACCTCGTCCCGGTCCACCCCATCGGGACGACCAACCGCAAGGGCCCGAACAACACGCTGAACGCAGGCCCGCTGGACCCGGGCTCGCCCTACGCGATCGGGGCGGCCGATGGTGGTCACGACGCCCTGCACCCGGAGCTGGGCACCTTCGAGGACTTCGACTTCTTCGTGGCCCGGGCGAAGGAGCTGGGCCTGGAGGTGGCCCTGGACCTGGCGCTGCAGTGCTCCCCGGACCACCCGTGGGTCACCGAGCACCCCGAGTGGTTCACCACCCGCGCCGACGGCACCATCGCCTACGCGGAGAACCCGCCGAAGAAGTACCAGGACATCTACCCGCTGAACTTCGACAACGACCCCGAGGGCATCTACGCCGAGGTCAAGCGGGTCGTGGACGTGTGGATCTCGCACGGCGTCACCTGCTTCCGGGTGGACAACCCGCACACCAAGCCGGTGGAGTTCTGGGAGTGGCTCATCGGCGAGGTGAATCGCGAGCACCCCGAGGTGGTGTGGCTCTCGGAGGCCTTCACCAAGCCGGCGATGATGAACACGCTGGCGAAGGTCGGGTTCCAGCAGTCCTACTCCTACTTCGCCTGGCGCAACGCCGGCTGGGAGATCCGCGAGTACCTCGAGCAGCTCACGACCGAGTCGGCGCACTACATGCGCCCCAGCTTCTGGCCCACCACGCACGACATCCTCACGCCCACCATGCAGTACGGCGGCCCGCCGGTCTTCAAGCTGCGCGCGGTGCTGGCGGCCCTGCTGAGCCCGTCGTGGGGCATCTACTCCGGCTACGAGCTGGTGGAGCACGCCGCCCGGCCCGGCGCCGAGGAGCAGCTGGACAACGAGAAGTACCAGTTCCGCCCGCGGGACTGGGCGCGCGCGGAGCGCGAGGGCTGGAGCCTGGCGCCCTACCTCAAGCGCCTGAACGAGGTGCGCCGCGCCCACCCGGCGCTGCAGGAGCTGCGAGGCACGGTGTTCCACCCCTGCGACGACGAGAACGTCCTGGCCTTCTCCCGCCGCCGCGTCGCGCTGGACGGGACGGAGGACCTCGTCCTGGTGGTGGTGAACCTGGACCCGCACGCCACCCGCGAGACGACCGTGCACCTGGACATGGCCGCGCTGGGCCGGCAGTGGTGGGAGCGCTTCCCCGTCCGCGACGAGCTGACCGGCGCCACCTACGAGTGGGGCGAGCACGACTACGTGCGTCTGGACCCGTACGTCCAGCCCGCGCACGTCTTCCACGTCCTGCCGCACGGGGCGGGTGGCTGACGTGGACAACCTCCACATCGCGCGGCCCGGCCTGAAGAACGACCCGCAGTGGTACAAGACCGCCGTCTTCTACGAGGCCCTGGTCCGCGCCTTCTCCGACTCCAACGGCTCGGGCACCGGGGACTTCTCCGGCCTGACCGACCGGCTGGACTACCTGCAGTGGCTCGGCGTGGACTGCCTGTGGCTGCCCCCGTTCTTCGCCTCCCCGCTGCGCGACGGCGGGTACGACATCGCCGACTACAACGCGGTGCTGCCGGAGTTCGGCACCCTGCCCGACTTCCAGCGCCTGGTGACCGAGGCCCACCAGCGCGGCATCCGCATCATCATCGACCTGGTGATGAACCACACCAGCGACCAGCACCCGTGGTTCCAGGCCAGCCGCTCCGACCCCGACGGGCCCTACGGGGACTTCTACGTCTGGAGCGACACCGACGAGAAGTACGCCGACGCGCGCATCATCTTCGTCGACACCGAGACGTCGAACTGGACGTTCGACCCGGTGCGCCGGCAGTACTTCTGGCACCGCTTCTTCTCGCACCAGCCGGACCTGAACTTCGACAACCCGGCCGTCGAGGAGGCGATGTTCGACACCGTCCGCTTCTGGATGGACATGGGCATCGACGGCTTCCGCCTCGACGCGGTCCCGTACCTCTACGAGGAGGAGGGCACCAACGGGGAGAACCTGCCCGCGACCCACCAGTTCCTCAAGCGGCTGCGCAAGATGGTCGACGACGAGTACCCCGGCCGGGTGCTGCTGGCCGAGGCGAACCAGTGGCCCTTCGACGTGGTGGAGTACTTCGGCACCGAGGAGGAGCCGGAGTGCCACATGTGCTTCCACTTCCCCGTCATGCCGCGCCTGTACTACGCGATGCGCGAGGGCAAGGCCACCCCGATCATCGACATCCTCTCCGCGACCCCGGAGATCCCCGTCTCCAGCGGCCAGTGGGGCACCTTCCTGCGCAACCACGACGAGCTGACGCTGGAGATGGTCACCACCGAGGAGCGCGCCGCCATGTACGGCTGGTACGCCCCGGACCCGCGCATGCGCGCGAACATCGGCATCCGCCGCCGCCTGGCGCCGCTGCTGGACAACTCCCGGCCCGAGATCGAGCTCATCCACGCGCTCGTGCTGTCGCTGCCGGGCAGCCCGTGCCTGTACTACGGCGACGAGATCGGCATGGGCGACAACATCTGGCTGGACGACCGCGACGCGGTGCGCACCCCGATGCAGTGGACTCCGGACCGCAACGCCGGCTTCTCCTCCGCCGACCCCGGCAAGCTGTACCTGCCGACCATCCAGTCGCTGGTCTACAACTACCAGGCCGTCAACGTGGAGGCGCAGCTCGCGACCTCCAGCTCGCTGCTGCACTGGGTGCGCGACGTCCTGGCCGTGCGCCGGGCGCACCCCGCGTTCGGGCTGGGCCGCTACGTGCCGCTGACCCCGCGCCACCCGGAGAGCACCGAGGACGGGCTGAGCCCCGCGGACGCCTCCCTGGAGGCCGCGGTCGGCGCGGCGCCGCTGCGCCCGGAGGAGGGGTACTGCAGCAACGACGCCGTCCTGGCCTACCTGCGGGTGCTGGAGGACACCCAGGAGCAGGAGGGCGAGACGGTGCTGTGCGTCAACAACCTCTCCGACCACGCGCAGTCGGCGGTGCTGCGCATGCCCGGTCAGGCCGGCGCGAGCGTGCGCGACCTGTTCGGCGGCTCCGCCTTCCCCGCCGTCGACGCCGAGGGCGGCCTGACCGTCACCGTCGGCCCGCGCGGCTTCTACTGGCTCAAGCTCGGAGGTGGCTCGTGACCGGCCCGGTGACCACCGACCCCGCCTCGGACGCGGCGCTCGGCAGCCTGCTCGTGGAGTGGGCCCCGCAGCAGCGCTGGTTCGCGCACAAGGGCGCCTCCGTGCGCCTGGAGCGGCTGGAGCGGACCCCCCTGGACGAGGGCGGTGTCGCCCAGCTCGTCGCGCTCACCGTGCGCACCGGCCCCGACGAGGACGCCACCAGCACCGTCTACTCCGTGCCGCTGACCGTGCGCCACGCCCCCGACGACTCCCTCGCCCCCGCGCTCGTGGGGCACCTGCCCGACGTGGACGGCGCGGAGGCGTGGGTGTACGACGGCCCCCACGACCCCACCTTCACCCGCGCGCTGCTGACCCTGGTCGCCGGCGAGGAGGGCGCCGGGTCGGCGTCCTTCGGCGTGCACGGCACCAGCGCCGACGGCGGCCTGCCCGTGCCCGAGGGGGCGCGCACCAAGGTGCTCGGCGGGGAGCAGTCCAACACCTCCATCGTCGTGTCCGCGCCGCAGGGCTCGCAGCAGACGCCCCTCATCGCCAAGGTGTTCCGCGTCCTGAACGCCGGGGACAACCCCGACGTGGTCGTCCAGACCGCGCTGGCCGGCGCCGGCTGCGAGCGCGTGCCCCGCCCGGCCGGGTGGGTCGACGGGCAGTGGACCGCGCCGGACGGCAGCACGGCCCACGGGCACCTCGCCCACCTGACGGAGTTCCTCGCCGGCTCGCAGGACGCCTGGCGCGTCGCCACGGCCGCCGTGGCCGCCGACCGCGGCTTCAGCGCCGAGGCGGGGGAACTGGGCGCCGCCACCGCCGAGGTGCACGCCGTCCTGGCCCGCGAACTGCCGACCGAACCCGCCACCCCCGAGCGGCTGGGGGTGCTGGCCGACGGGCTGGCCGCCCGCGTGGCGTGGGCGTGCGCCGCGGTGCCGCAGCTGCGCGAGTTCGCCGCCGCCGCCGGTGAGCGCGTCGACGCGGTCCGCCGGGTCGCCGGCGCTCCCGACCTGCAGCGCGTGCACGGCGACTACCACCTCGGGCAGGTGCTGCGCTCGGCCGAGCGCGGCTGGGTGCTGCTGGACTTCGAGGGCGAGCCGCTGCGCCCGCTGGCCGAGCGCAGCGTGCCCGACCTGGCCCTGCGCGACGTGGCGGGCATGCTGCGCTCCTTCGACTACGCCGCCGCCACCGGCCCCGACCCGGCGGCCGCGGGGCGCTGGGCCGCCGCCTGCCGCGAGGCGTTCCTGGCCGCCTACGCCGCCGGCACCGGTGTCGACCCGCGCGAGGAGGGTTCGGCGGCGGCCACCCTGCTGGCGGCCCTGGAGCTGGACAAGGCCCTCTACGAGGTCGTCTACGAGGTCCGCAACCGCCCCGACTGGTCGCACATCCCGCTGGGCGCCGTCCGGCGCCTGACGTCCTGACAGCAGGTGCCGCCCGCGTCGACGCGCGGGACACCCCCATCGACCGGAGACTGGAGCCCATGTCGAGCGAAGCTGCCACCCCCCGCCCCGTGGACGCGGACGACCTCGCCAAGGTCGCCACCGGGTCCCACTGGTCGCCGCACTCGGTGCTCGGCGCGCACCCGCACGACGGCGGCGTGACCTACCGCACCCTGAAGCCGTTCGCCTCGGCCGTGACGGTCCTGACCGCCGACGGCGGTCGCGTCGGCCTGGTCCACGAGCACGACGGCGTGTGGGCGGGGGTGCACCCCGGCGGCGAGGTCGGCGACTACCGCCTGGAGGTGACGTACCCCGACGGCGAACCGCAGGTGGTCGACGACCCCTACCGCTTCCTGCCCAGCGTCGGCGAGGTCGACCTGCACCTGATCGGTGAGGGCCGCCACGAGCAGCTGTGGGACGTCCTGGGCGCGCACGTGCGCCAGTGGCAGGGCCCCATGGGCCCGGTGGACGGCACGGCCTTCGCCGTGTGGGCGCCCAACGCGCAGGCCGTGCGGGTCGTGGGCGACCACAACCACTGGAACGGGCGCACCGAGTCGATGCGCTCGCTGGGTTCCTCCGGCGTGTGGGAGCTGTTCGTGCCCGGCGTCGGCGCCGGCTCGCGCTACAAGTTCGAGATCCTCGGGCAGGACGGGCACTGGCGGCAGAAGGCCGACCCCATGGCCCAGGCCACCGAGGTGGCCCCGGCCACCGCGTCCGTCGTCGCCGAGTCCGGCTACGAGTGGAGCGACGCGGACTGGCTGGCGAAGCGCGCCGCGAGCGACCCGCACGCCGGGCCCATCTCGATCTACGAGGTCCACCTGGGCTCCTGGCGGCAGGGGCTGGGGTACCGGGAGCTGGCCGAGGAGCTCACGGCGTACGTCTCGGCGGCCGGGTTCACCCACGTGGAGTTCCTGCCCGTCATGGAGCACCCCTTCGGCGGGTCCTGGGGCTACCAGGTGACGTCCTACTTCGCGCCCACGTCCCGGTGGGGTTCGCCCGACGAGCTGCGGTACCTCATCGACCGCCTGCACCAGGCCGGCATCGGCGTCATCATCGACTGGGTGCCCGGGCACTTCCCCAAGGACGAGTTCGCCCTGGCGCGCTTCGACGGCACCGCGCTGTACGAGCACCCCGACCCGCGGCGCGGCGAGCAGATGGACTGGGGCACGTACGTCTTCGACTTCGGCCGCAGCGAGGTGCGCAACTTCCTCGTGGCGTCCGGGCTGTACTGGCTCGAGGAGTTCCACGCCGACGGCCTGCGCGTGGACGCGGTGGCCTCGATGCTGTACCTGGACTACTCCCGCGAGGAGGGCCAGTGGCTGCCCAACCAGTACGGCGGGCGGGAGAACCTGGAGGCCATCAGCTTCCTGCAGGAGGCCAACGCCACCGCCTACAAGCGCACCCCCGGCATCATGATGATCGCCGAGGAGTCCACGGCGTTCCCCGGCGTCACCGCCGCCACCAGCGGCGGCGGCCTCGGCTTCGGCCTGAAGTGGAACATGGGCTGGATGCACGACTCCCTGCAGTACGTCTCCCAGGACCCCGTGCACCGGCAGTACCACCACGGCGAGCTGACGTTCAGCCTCGTGTACGCCTTCAGCGAGAAGTTCTGCCTGCCCATCTCCCACGACGAGGTGGTGCACGGCAAGGGCTCGCTGCTGCGCAAGATGCCCGGCGACCGCTGGCAGCAGCTCGCCAACGTGCGCGCCTACCTGGCGTACATGTGGTCCCACCCCGGCAAGCAGCTGCTGTTCATGGGCGCCGAGCTGGGCCAGGAGGCCGAGTGGTCCGAGGCCCGCTCGCTGGACTGGTGGCTGCTGGACACCCCCTGGCACAAGGGCCTGCACGACCTCGTCACCGAGCTCAACGCCGTCTACAAGGCCCACCCGGAGCTGTGGGAGCAGGACTTCAGCCCCGAGGGCTTCGAGTGGATCGACGGGGGCGACAACCAGCGCAACCTGATCTCCTACGTGCGCCGCTCCACCGACGGCCGCCCCATGGCCGTGGTCGTGAACTTCTCCGGCAGCCCCTACGAGGACTTCCGCGTCGGGCTGCCGCAGCCGGGCCGCTGGAAGGAGGTCCTGAACACCGACGCCGAGCGCTTCGGCGGTTCCGGCGTGGTGAACACCGGCACGATCGTGGCCGACGGGCCGGCGTGGAACAGCCAGCAGCAGTCCGCCGCGCTGCGCGTGCCGCCGCTGGGCGCCGTCTGGCTGGTGCCGCAGGACTGACCCGCGCCCCACTCACGACGACGGCCGGCCACCCGCGCGGGTGGCC
>NZ_JBKBCT010000073.1:0-19326 GCF_050871525.1 Kineococcus auxinigenes
CCCCCCCCCCCCCCCCCCCCCCCCCCCCCCCCCCCCCCCCCCCCCCCAGGGGTGGGGGTGGACGGCGCGGGGGCGGGTGGGGTCAGGAGGCGCCGAAGCGGAACTCGGTGACGGAGCGGAACTCGTCGCCCTCGCGCAGCACGGTGGTCGGGAAGCCGGGGTGGTTGGGGGCGTCGGGGAAGGCCTGCGCCTCCAGGGCCAGGCCGGTGCGCGGACCGTACGCCGCGCCCGCCTTGCCGGTGAGGGTCCCGGCGAGGGTCCCGCCGCTGAACACCTGCAGGCCGGGCTGGTCCGTCCACACCTCCAGCGTCCGCCCCGACACCGGGTCCTGCACGCGCGCCGCCCGCGAGGGTTCCCGCTCCCCGCCGGGCACGTCGGCCAGCACGAAGCAGTGGTCGAAGCCCGACCCGCGCTGCAGCTGCTCGTCGCCGGCCTGCTCGCCGTCGCGCAGCCGGTAGCCCACCGGCACCGGTTCGGTGAAGTCGAACGGGGTGCCGGCCACCGGCCAGCGCTCCCCCGTCGGCACGCCGGTGGGGTCCACCGGCAGGAACGCCGCCGCGTCCACCTGCAGCAGGTGCGCCTCGACCGTGCCGCTGCCCTCACCGGCGAGGTTCCAGTACGCGTGGTTGGTGAGGTTGAGCACGGTCGGCGCGTCCGTCGTCGCGGACGTCTCCACCACGAGCGCCCCGTCGATCAGGACGTACTGCACGTGCACGCTCAGCGCCCCGGGGAACCCCTCGTCCCCGTCCGGGCTGAGCAGGGAGAACCGCACCCCGCACGCGCCGGGCACCTCGTGGGCCGTCCACAGCCGCTGGGAGTAGGGGTTCGCGCCGCCGTGGATGGCGTTGCCGCGGTCGGTCACCGGGATGGAGGAGGTGCGCCCGTCCAGGGTGAACGTGCCGCCGGCGATGCGGTTCGCGAAGCGGCCGATCGTCGCCCCGAAGGAACGCCCCTTCGTCTCGTAGGGCTCCAGCTCGGCGAAGCCGAGGACCACGTCGGCCGCGGCGCCGTCGCGGTCCGGGGCCAGCACCGACTGGATGCGCGCGCCGTGCTCGAGCAGCCCGACGCGCACCGTCCCGTCGTCCAGGACCCAGCGGGCGACGGGCTCGCCGTCGCGCGTGCGGCCCCACTCCGGTTCGACCCGGACCCCGCTCCGCCCGTCGTGCCCCGCCCCGTGCCCCGCGTCGTGGTGCGTCACGGGGACGACGTTACCGAGGACAGCGCGAACGGGCCCGTCCCGCCGCGGTCAGGGCGGCGACCACGGTGGCCAGCCCACCCAGCAGCAGCACGCCGGCGACGTTCCAGCCCCACGCCCAGCTCACGCCGGTGACGGCGCGCACCCCGATCGCGGCGGCCACGGCGAGGAACGCGAAGCCCCACACCACGGCCCCCACGTCCACGGTCGTCGCCGGGCCACGGGGTTCCTCCGGCTCCTGCGGCGGGCCCGCCGCGCCGCCGCCCGTCACTGCCCCTCCAGCAGGTCGGAACCGGCCGCGCCCACGCGGACCTCCCCCGCCCACACGACGGCCCGCACGACGGCGACGCCGCCGGGCACGGTCCAGTCCGCGGCGTCCTCGCCGTCGACCTCGGTGGCGGCGGCCACGCGCGCCGCGTCGGGGCCCGCGGCCAGCACCCGCCGGGTGTCCAGGCCGCCCTCCACCCCCGCGCCGTCGCCGCTCGTGCCGGTGGCCACGAGCGCCCGGTCCCCGGAGGCCACGGGCACCACGTCCCCGGCGGTGGCGTCCCAGCGCAGGCTGCCGGCGAGGGCGCGGGCGTCCACGAGCACCGTCGTCCCGGCGGGTGCGACGACCTCCAGCCGGCCGGCGGCCAGGGTGGCGGTGACCGGTTCCGGCACCTCGTCGGCGGCCAGGCCCGAGGGGTCCACGCGCAGCCGCCCGACGGCGGAGCTGACGGCGTCCCGCTCGCGCACCGACTCGGCCGTCGGTGCCCAGGTGCCGTTCACGTCCCAGTGCCAGCCGCCGGAGGGCGGCAGCGTGCCTGCGAGCACGGTCAGCACGGCCAGCGGCCAGCCGAGCCCGACGAGCGCGGTGCGCCGCCCGGCGAGACCGGCCGCCACGGCGCCCGCACCGACGACCGCGAGCGCCGCCGCCGGGGCGAGCACGTGGGCGGGGGCCGGCAGCGCCAGCAGCAGCTCGGCCAGCACCACCAGGCCGGCGGCGAGCATCGCGGCGCCGAGGGTGAGGGTGGTCAGCAGCGGCGAGCCGGGGCGGCGCCGGGCACGGGCGCGCCGGGCGGCGGCGCGGGCCTGCTCGCGTGCGGCGGCGCGGCGCTCGACGGCGGAGCCGAAGCCGGCGCCGGGTCCGGCGGTGAGGTCGGCGGTGAGGTCGGCGGTGAGGTCGGCGAGGTCCTCGACCAGGTCGTCGACCAGGTCGTCGGCTGCCACCGGTTCCTTGCGCAGCGACACGGTCGGCGCGGCGGTGGGCATCGACGCGGTGGGTGCGTCCCGGTGCAGCGCGACGGTGGGGCCGCCCGGGGCCGGGGCCGCGGCGGGGGCGTCCGGCCGCTCGGGGTGACGGGCGCACGCGGCGGCGATGCGGTCGCGGAACAGCCACCACAGCAGGGCGGCGACGAGGCCGGTGACGAGGAACCCCCAGCCGGTGCTGCCGCCGAGCGGGCCCAGCGCCACCCCGGCCAGGCCGACGACGCCCCGCCCCACGGCGAGGTCGAGGAGCACGAGGCCGGCGGCCAGGGCGAGGGCGCCGGAGACGTCGCCGCGGGCGGCGGCCTCCAGCTCCACGCGCCCGCGCGCGTCGGGCAGCACGGCCCAGGCGAGCCCGTACAGGGCCAGGCCGAGGCCGCCGACGAGGACGAGGGCGATGAGCAGGCCGCGCACCAGCACGGGGTCCAGGCCGGTGCGGGCGGCCAGGCCCCCGCACACGCCGGCGAACCAGCGGTCCTCGCCGCGCACGACCCCCCAGGAGCGCACGACGGCGGTGGCGCGGGCCAGCTTGTCGCCGTCCGGGGGCGGGTCGGCGGGCGGCGGCCCGCCGGGGTCGGGGGTGCTCACCGTCACCAGGTCCAGGGGAAGCCGATGCCGGCACCGCCGAGCAGGTCGATCACGACGAGGGCGACGGCGGCGACGAAGGAGGCGGACACGTCGCCGCGGTGCGCGGCCTGCGCCTCGACGCGGCCGGTGGCGTCCGGCAGCAGCGCCCACGCCACCCCGTACAGCAGCAGCCCGACGCCGCCGAGGAGGACGAGGAGAACCGCGAGCGCCCGCACGACGGCGGGGTTCACGCCGAGCCGGTGGGCCAGTCCGGCGCACACGCCGGCGATCCACCGGTCCGGGGTGCGGGTCGCGCCGGTGCGGCGGACCGCGTCGAAGAACCGGTCCGGGGCGGGGCGTCGCGGGCCGTCCGCGGCCTCGTGGCCGGTGCCGGCGGGGGGGCTGGGGAACTCCGTGTTCGTCATGGCTCCACGGTGGCGGGCGCGCGGTGCCGGGGAGAAGGGGGTGGACCCCCGGTTCGACCCTGAGAGGACCCTGAACCACCTCCGGGAGGATCCCCGGGACCGGCCCGGCGTGCCACGATCGCGGTCGTGAGCACGAGCGCAGCAGGGCCCTCCCCCGCACCGGCGGGAGCGCGCCCGCGGCTGGTGCGGCCGGTCGCCGGGCGCCGCGCCGGCGGGGTCGCGGCGGGCCTGGCGGCGCACCTGGACGTGCCCGCGGGACGGGTGCGGGTGGCGTTCGCCGCGCTGGCCGTGCTGGCCGGGGCGGGCCTGGCGCTGTACGCCGTGTACTGGTTCCTGGTGCCCGACGAGCGCGACGCCGGCTCCGGCGGGCGCCGCGCCGACCCGTCGGCGTGGGTGCTCGCCCACCGGGACGCGCTGGTGGGCGGGGTGCTGGTGCTGGCCGGCGCCCTGGCGGCGCTGCGGCTGGGCGGGGTGGACGCCTCCGCACGGGTGGTGCTGCCGGTGCTGGTGGTGGGTGCGGGGGTGGTGCTGGCCTGGAGCCAGCTGGACGCCACCCGCCGGGCCCGCTGGGTGTCCGGTGCCGGCGGCGGGCGCGGCGCGGCGCTGCGGGTGGCGGCCGGCACCTCCCTGGTGCTGCTGGGCGTGGTGCTGTTCCTGGCGCTGGGCGGGGACGCGGCCGCGCTGGGCGGGTCGGTGCTGGGCGCGGTGGCGGTCCTGGCGGGCGTCGCGGTGGTGCTGACGCCGTGGGCGGTGCGGCTGTGGCGGGACCTGGACGCCGAGCGAGCCGCGCTGGCCCGCGAGCAGGAGCGCGCCGAGCTGGCCGCGCACGTGCACGACTCGGTGCTGCAGACCCTGGCGCTGATCCAGCGCCGCAGCACCGACGGGGTGGAGGTGGCGCGGCTGGCCCGCGCGCAGGAGCGGGACCTGCGCCGCTGGCTGTACGGCGACCACGGCACCGCGGCCGGCACCCTGGGTGCGGCGCTGCGGGCGGCGGCGGCCGAGGTGGAGGACGCCTCCGGGGCGACGGTGGAGGTGGTGCTCGTGGGGGACCTGGACGCCCTGGTGCTGGAGCGCGGCACGAGCGCGCTGGCGCAGGCCGCGCGGGAGGCGCTGCTGAACGCCGGCCGGCACGCCGGCGGCACCGTGTCCCTGTACGCGGAGGCCCTCGGTGCCGGCGACCGGCGCTCGTTCGAGGTGTTCGTGCGCGACCGCGGGCCGGGTTTCGACCTGGACGCGGTGCCGCAGGACCGCCTGGGGGTGCGCGAGTCGATCCTGGGCCGGATGGCGCGCGCCGGCGGCAGCGCGTCGGTGCGCCGGCCCGCCGACGGCGGCACCGAGGTGGCGCTGCGGCTGCCCGCACCCGCGCAGGGGGCGGCCTCGTGACGGTGCGGGTGGTGGTGGTCGACGACCACCGGATGGTGCGCAGCGGTGTGCGCGCGGAACTGGCCGCCGCGGCGGACGTGGAGGTCGTCGGCGAGGCCGGCGACGCCGCCGCAGCGGTGGCGGTGGTGCGGCGCGAACTGCCCGACGTGGTGCTGCTGGACGTGCACCTGCCCGCGGCGGCCGGGGAAGCCCCCGCGCCCGGGGCCGGTTCCGGCGGGGTGCGGGTGCTGGTGGACTGCGCGGACCTGCTCGGCGGTGAGCACCCCGTGCGGTTCCTCGCGCTGAGCGTGTCCGACGCCGCCGACGACGTCATCGCCGTCATCCGCCGCGGCGCGCGCGGGTACGTCACGAAGTCCATCAGCGGTGAGGAGCTGGCCGCGGCGGTGCGGCGGGTCGCCGACGGCGACGCGGTGTTCTCCCCGCGCCTGGCGGGTTTCGTGCTCGACGCGTTCGGCGCGGTCGCCGGGGAGGTCGCCGCCGCCGACGACGAGCTGGACCGCCTCTCGGCGCGGGAGCGGGAGGTGATGCGCCTGATCGCCCGCGGCTACGCGTACAAGGAGGTCGCCAGGGAGCTGTTCATCTCGGTGAAGACGGTGGAGACGCACGTGTCGGCGGTGCTGCGCAAGCTGCAGCTGTCCAACCGGCACGAGCTGACGCGGTGGGCGGCGGCGCGCCGGTTGCTGTGAGGGGACGGGCCGCCTGCCGCTGCGCCGCGACCAGCGAGCTGTTCAGCACGAACGAACCGGCCTTCACCACCACGTGAGCAGCGCGCACCCGGGGTTTCGGCCGTTCCGCGCGTTCCCTACCGGACGGACTACGCGCTCATGGCGCCGAGCGTGCACAGCACGAACGTGGTGGCGGTGTACCGGGCGCGTGCCGCCGCCGGCGCGATCTCACCGGTGCAGGTGTTGCCCACGGCGAGGCTGCCGGTGATCGTCGCCCGCCGCCCGAGCCGGTCCGACAGGGGCCCGACTAGCAGTCCGCCGAGCAGGTAGCCGACCGGGTACAGGCACACGGGCAGCGTCAGCGAGGCCCCGGCGGTCTCGGGCGTGCAGCCGCTGCGGATCGCGGTCCACCGCACCGCGTGCCGTGGCACGCGCACACGGCAGCATCGTCGACATCCTTGTCACCGATCCTTGGCGCGGCCGGCGCCCGTGGCACCCTCTGGGGCGGACGGCCGGGCCGGGGGCGCGGTCGGGGACTCGACGAGGAGGACGGCATGGGACTGCTGGACGACGGCGCCTGGCAGGGCGGGGTGTGGACCGGGCGGTGGAGCGAGGGCTCGGGCGGCACGTACGAGGCGGTCGAACCCGCGACCGGGCAGGTGATCGGGCAGGTCGGCCGGGCGACCCCGCGCGACCTCGACGCCGCCGCCGAGCGCGCGGTCGCCGCGCAGCGGGACTGGGCCGCAACGCCCTTCGAGGAGCGGGCACGGGTCCTGCGACGGGCCGGGGACGTGCTGGAGGCCAACGCCGAGGAGATCCAGGGCTGGCTGGCGCGCGAATCCGGCGCGACGCGGCCGTTCGGGGACTTCCAGGTGCGCACCAGCGCCGCGGAGTGCTACGAGGCCTCCGCGCTGCCGAGCCACCCGTACGGCGAACTGCTGCGCACCGGCGCGCCGCGGCTGAGCTTCGCGCGCCGGTTGCCGGCCGGCGTCGTCGGCGTGATCGCGCCGTTCAACGTCCCGACCATCCTGTCCATCCGCGCGGTCGCCCCGGCCCTCGCGCTGGGCAACGCGGTGATCCTCAAGCCGGACCCGCGCACCGCGATCAGCGGCGGAGCGGTGTTCGCGCAGGTGTTCGCCGAAGCCGGTCTGCCGGCGGGCGTGCTGCAGGTGCTGCCCGGGGGCGCCGACGTCGGCGAGGCGCTGGTCGTGCACCCCGCGGTGCGGGTCATCGCCTTCACCGGCTCCACCCGGGCCGGCCGGGCGGTCGGCGCGCTGGCCGGCCAGCACCTCAAGCGCGCGCACCTGGAGCTGGGCGGGAACTCCGCGCTGATCGTGCTGCCCGACGTCGACGTCGCCAGAGCCGCCGCGCTCGGAGCGCGCGGTTCCTTCACGCACCAGGGCCAGATCTGCATGGCCACCTCCCGGCACCTGGTGCACCGCGACGTCGTCGAGCAGTACACCGAGCTCCTGACCGAGCAGGTCGGGGGGATGTCGATCGGCGACCCGTTCCGCGAGGACGTGGCCCTGGGCCCCCTCATCGACGCCGGTCAGCGCGACCGCGTCCACGGCCTGGTCACCGCCAGCGTCGACTCCGGCGCCACGGTGCGCACCGGCGGCACGTTCGAGGGGCTGTTCTACCGGCCCACGGTCCTCGGTGACGTCCCGGTGCACGCCCCGGCCTACCGGGACGAGATCTTCGGCCCGGTGGCGCCGGTCACCCCGTTCTCCTCGCTCGACGAGGTCGCCGACCTCGCCGCCGGCACCGAGTACGGGCTCAGCCTGGGCATCCTGACCCGCGACGTGCACCGCGGCCTGGAGCTGGCCGAGCGGATCCCCTCGGGGCTGGTGCACATCAACGACCAGACCGTCAACGACGAGGCCGTCGCACCCTTCGGCGGGGTCGGCGCCTCCGGCACCGGCTCCCGGCACGGTGGCGCGCAGGCCAACATCGAGGCGTTCACCGAGACGCAGTGGGTGACCCTGCGCGCCTGACCACCGGCCCGCGCCCGGTCCCCCGCGGGGCCCGGGCGCGGCCGCGGCTCAGAAGACCCCGTTCTCCTTGATCTCCTTGGCGCGCGCCCGGTTGCCCCCGACGAGGAAGACCACGCCCAGCGCCAGGTAGAGCCAGTTGCTCTCGATGTCGGTGGGCAGCAGGGCGTGCGGGGAGTTGACGACGAGGCCGGCGCCGGTGATGCCCATGGCGATGAGCGCCAGGGCGTGCAAGATGACGTTCTTGTGCGCCTGGCGCACCGATCCGGAGAAGGCCAGCACGGTGACGCCGAAGAGGAACAGGCCCACCGAGGTGAGGACGCAGACGGTGAACACGCCGAACAGCTCGGCGCCGCTGCGGAAGAAGCCCATCTGGTCGTAGTTCGTCGTGATGCCCGGGATGAGCCCCAGGACCCCCAGGACCATCAGGACCACACCGGTGATCTGGGCGTGCCGCCGGACGGGGCCGCCTTCCTTCTTCGCGGCCTCGACGGCCCTGGTAGCGCTCATGAGCACATCGTGGCAGGAGGTGGCGGCGGGTGCAGGCACGGGTCGCCGGGCGCGAGCCCCGCTCGCCGTGCCGGGGCACCGGTCCCGTGCCACGCTGACCGTCGCCGGGGGACGCGGGCGTCCCCCGGTTCACCGGGGAGGTGGTGGACGTGGTGGGTGTGGTCGAGCCGGAGGCGCCGGCCGCGGGCTTCCCCGTGCCGGCCGACCTGCTGACCTTCGACGAGGCCTGCACGCGGGTCCTGGACTTCCTGGAGCAGCAAGTCCCGCTGGGCTTCTGGGCGATCACCTCCCGGGTGGACGGCCGCCAGCTGTACCTGCACGTGCGCGACGCGGCGTACGGCAAGGGGCCCGGCGACTGGCACGGCTGGTCGGAGTCCTTCTGCCGGCACATGGTCGTCGGGGACGCCCCGCGCATCGCCCCGGACGCGATGGCGGTGCCCCGGTACGCGGCGGCCGGGGTGGCGCGCGAGCTGCCCGTCGGCGCGTACGTGGGCGTGCCGATCCGCGGGGGCGACGGGCGGCTGTTCGGCACCCTGTGCGGGCTGGACCCGCGGGTGCAACCGGCGGAGCTGGAGCGGCACGGGCCGGTGCTGGAGCTGCTGGCGACGCTGCTGGGCCAGGTGCTGGCCGCCGAGCACCTGCGCGCGCAGGCCGACGCCCGCGAGGCGGCGCTGCGGTGGCGCACCCTGCACGACGACCTGACGGGGCTGGCGAACCGGGCCATGTTCCTGGACCGCCTCACCCACGCGCTGGAGCTGCACCGGCGCGACCGGCGGCCGCTGGCGGTGCTGAGCATCGACATCGACGACTTCCGCGCCGTCAACGACGCCCTGGGCCACGCCGGCGGGGACGAGCTGCTGACCCGGGTGGCGGAGCGGCTGCGCGGGGTCGTCGGCGCCGGGGACACGCTGGCCCGCCTGGGCAGCGACCAGTTCGCGGTGCTGGTGGAGCGCGGTGACCGCGGCCCGGCGCAGCCGCACCTGCTGGCGCTGGCGGAGCGGGCGGTGGCGGCGATGGCCGACCACTTCACCCTGGCCGGGCGGCAGGTGGGGGTCGGGGTCAGCGTGGGCGTCGCGGAGGTCGCCGCGGAGGACGACTCCCCCGCACCGACGGCGGTGCTCGCGCACGCGGACGTGGCGCTGGACGCGGCCAAGCGCGCCGGCAAGGGGCGGATGTCGCTGTACCGGCCCAGCATGCGGCTGCCGCAGGCGCGGGACCTGCACCTGCGGGACCCGCTGCGCCGGGCGCTGGCGCGCGGCGAGGTCCGCACGGTGTTCCAGCCGATCGTCGAGCTGGCGACCGGCCGGGTCACCGGCCTGGAGTGCCTGGCGCGCTGGGAGCACGGCGGGGAGGAGGTCGGCCCGGAGGTGTTCGTGCCGCTGGCCGCGCGCAGCAACCTGCTGCCCGCGCTGACCGGGACCGTGCTCGAGCAGGCGTGCGAGCAGCTGGCGCGGTGGTCGCGCGCGGGGCACGGCGACGTGCGGGTCGGGGTGAACGTGCCGCCGGAGCTGCTGACCGACCCCGCCTTCCCGGCCGCGGTGGGCGAGCACGTGCAGCGGCACGGGCTGCGTCCCGGGCAGCTCGTGCTGGAGATCACCGAGGACGCGCTGCTGCGGGACCTGCCGGCGGCCCAGGAGGTCACCGGGCGCCTGCACGAGGAGGGTTTCAAGCTGTCCCTGGACGACTTCGGGACGGGGTACTCCTCCCTGCTGCACCTGCGCTCGATCCCGCTGGACTCGGTGAAGATCGACCGCGGTTTCACCGCCGACGTGGACGTGTGCCCGCGCGCCCAGCAGTTCCTGAGGGCGCTGCTGACCCTGGGCCGCGACCTGGGCCTGGGGGTCGTCGTGGAGGGCGTGGAGCGTCCCGCTCAGGCGGAGGTCCTGCGCGAGCTCGGCGCGGTGCAGGCGCAGGGCTTCCTGTACGGGGAACCGGCTGCGGCCGGCGACCTCCCCCCGGGAGAGCTCGCCGGCCGCAGCGCGCCGCGGAGCGCCTGAGCGGCGCCCGCCGTCAGGAGCGGGGGCCGGGGGCGACCTCGCCGTCGGCGCGCGCGGAACCCTCCACGGAACCCTGCGCGGAACCCTGCGCGGGCACCTGTGCGGTCGTCGGCGCGCCCACCGGGGCGCTCGCACCGGCGGCGGCCTGCTCGCCCAGCAGTTCCGCCTCCCCCTCGCCGACGGGGGTGGTGGAGGCCAGCGGGACCTCCGGCAGGAACAGGGCGATGACCGTGCCCAGCAGGAACATCGGCACCAGCCAGCCGAAGATCGGCGTCAGCGAGGTGGCGTAGGCGTCCACCACGCCGTCGGCGACGGCGGGCGGCAGCGAGCGCACCAGTTCCGGGGTCAGCGAGGAGGTGCCGTGCGCGCCGGCCCCGGCCCCGGCGGGGATCGCGTCGCCGAGGCGCTGGGTGAGGCGGCTGGTGAAGATCGTGCCGAGGACGGCGACGCCCACGGTGACGCCCAGCTCGCGGAACAGGTTGTTCGACGAGGTCGCCGTGCCGATCTCGCGGGGGTGCACGGCGTTCTGCACGGCCAGCACGATGATCTGCATGAACAGGCCCAGGCCGGCCCCGAGGACGCCGACGTACGCGCACAGCAGCCACAGCGGGGTGGACAGGTCCATCGTGGACATGCCGAACATGCCCGCGGCGGCGACGAGGGTGCCGGCGATCGGCAGCGCCTTGTAGCGACCGGTCTTGGAGACCACGGCGCCGGAGCCGATGCTGGTGACGAGCAGCGCCGCGACCATCGGCAGCAGCAGCAGCCCGGACTCGGTGGCGTCCACGCCGTAGGCCATCTGCAGGTACGTGGGCAGGTAGGCCAGCGCGCCCATCATCCCGGCGCCGACGACGAGGCCGAGCAGCGTGGTGACGACGAACGTGCGGTTGCGGAACAGGCGCATCGGGATGACGGGCTCGGAGGCGCGCAGCTCGATCAGGACGAACGCGACGGCCAGCACGACGGTCGCGGCGCTCAGGCCCAGGATCGTCGCCGAGCCCCAGGCGTGCTCGGTGCCGCCCCAGCTGGCGACCAGCACCAGGCCGGTCAGCGCGAGCGCCAGGGTGATCATGCCGGCGTAGTCGATCTTCGCGGTGTTCTTGCGCTGGGGCAGGTGGATCGTCAGCGCGGACACGGCCAGCGCCACGGCACCCAGCGGCAGGTTGATCCAGAACACCCAGCGCCAGTCGACGGAGTCGGTGAGCCAGCCGCCCACCAGCGGGCCGGCGACGGCGGAGACGCCGAACACCGCACCCATGGGGGCCATGAACTTCGCGCGGTCCTTGGCGGGCACGACGTCCGCGATGATCGTCTGCGACATGATCATCAGGCCGGCGCCACCGAGGCCCTGCAGGCCGCGGAACAGGATGAACTCGACCATGCCCTGCGCGAACCCGCACAGCGCGGAGCCGAGCAGGAACAGCGAGATGGCCAGCAGGAACAGCTTCTTGCGGCCGACGAGGTCGCCGAGCTTGCCGTAGACCGGCATGGCGACGGTCAGCGCCAGCGTGTACGCGGTGATCGTCCAGCTCATGTGCTCCAGGCCGTCGAGCTCGCCGACGATCGTGGGCAGCGCGGTGCCGACGATCGTCTGGTCGAGGGAGGCCAGCAGCATGACGAGCATCAGGGAGGCGAAGATCCACCCGACGCGGGGGGCGCGGTCGGCCCCCGGCTGAGCGGGCGGTGCGGTGGCGGTCACGGGCGTCTCCTGGTGTGCGGGGCGTGAACGGGGAGGTCCGGGGGCCGCGTCGGCGGGTGGGCCGGCGGGCGGGTCAGCGGGTGATGCCGCGCAGCGCGGCGAAGGCGGCGCGCACGGCGGCGACGGGGTCGGCGGCCGGGTCGTCCATCCAGCTCTGCGCGGAGACGCGCGACAGGGTCGCGACGCAGGCGGCCAGCACGCGGGCGCGCACCTCGTCGCCGTCGGGTTCGCGCCGGCGCACGGCCTCGGCCAGTTCCTCCTCGGCGGCGGCGATGCGCCCCAGGACGACCGGCAGCAGGACGGGGTTGTCGTGCACGACGCCGAACAGGCGGCGGCTGTCCTCGCGGTGGGCGACGGAGCGCTCGGTCTGGGTGACGAGCATCTCCTCCAGGGCGTCCAGCGCCGGCCCGGTGCCGGTGCGGAACGCCGCCAGCAGGTCTGGTTCCCAGCCGGGCGCGAAGTGCAGCAGCGCCTCGTCCTTGGACGGGAAGTAGTTGAAGAACGTGCGGCGGGAGATGCCCGAGCGGGCGGCGACGTCGTCGACGGTCACCTCGGCCCAGGGGCGCTCGCAGGCCAGGTCGAGCGCGGCGCGGGCGACGGTGGCCGTGGTCTCGGCGCGGCGGCGCTCGCGCAGCGGGGCGAGGGGCGGGACGGTGGGCACGCTCCTACTTTGCACACCGTGCAAAGTAGGCGTCAAGTGCACAGTGCGCACCGAGTGCGCCGAACGGGTGCTCCGCGCGCGCACCGCGCCCGGCAGTGCTGGGGTGGGCCCATGACCCGCATCGGAACCTCCGACCTCGACGTCCGCCCCCTGTGCCTGGGCGGCAACACCTTCGGCTGGACCTCCGACGAGGCCGAGTCGCACCGCGTGCTCGACGCCTTCGTCGACGGCGGCGGCGACTTCATCGACACCGCCGACGTCTACTCCTCCTGGAGCGAGGGCGGCGCCGGCATCTCCGAGACGATCCTGGGCCGCTGGTTCGCGAAGTCCGGCAAGCGCGACGCGGTCGTGCTGGCCACGAAGGTGGGCAAGGCCCCCGGCCTGGAGGGGCTGGCCGCCGGCACGATCCGCGAGGCCGTCGACGCCTCCCTGCAGCGCCTGGGCACCGACCGCATCGACCTGTACTGGGCGCACGCCGACGACGAGACCACGCCGGTGGAGGAGACCCTCGGCGCCTTCGACGAGCTCGTCACCGCCGGCAAGGTCCGCGCCCTGGGCGCCTCCAACTTCACCGGCCCCCGCCTGGAGCTCTCCCTCGAGACCGCCCGCCGCGAGGGCTTCACCGCCTACACCGCGCTGCAGAACGAGTACAACCTCGTCGCCCGCGAGGAGTACGAGTCCGGCCCCGCCGGCGTCGTCGCCGCCAACGGCCTGGCGATGGTGCCGTACTTCTCCCTCGCCTCCGGGTTCCTGTCCGGCAAGTACCGCCCCGGGCAGAGCGCCGACAGCGCCCGCAGCGCGAAGGCGTCCGCCCACCTGGAGTCCCCGCGCGGGCAGCGGGTCCTCACGGCCCTGGACGAGGTCGCCGCCGCCCACGGCGCCGAGGTCGCCTCCGTGGCGCTGGCCTGGCTGCGGCACCAGCCCACCGTCCTGGCCCCGCTGGCCAGCGCCCGCACCGTCGAGCAGGTCGCCCCGCTGCTGGCCTCGGTCGACCTGGAGCTGAGCGACGAGGAGGTCGCCGCGCTGGAGCGCGCCTCCCGCTGACCCACCGCCCCCCGCACTCCCCCGCACGACGTGCGCGGGCTCTGCACGCTCCGGCGACGCACCCCGCGCACACGTGCCGCACAGTGGGGAGGTGACGTCCAGCACCGCCCCCACGGCCCCGGCGCCCACCCTGCGCGGCCCCGGCCGCCGCGGCCTCGGCCGCTACGCCGCGACCGCCGCCCTGCACACCGCCGCCCTGGCCGTCCTGTACGTCGTGTGCGTGCGCACCGCCCGCGGGCAGGCCGCCGAGGACGCCGTGCACCGCCTGGCCCTGGACTCCCCCGACGCCGGGCTGCCCGCGCCGGCCGAGCGGCTGCTCGACCTGGCCGGGCGCCTCGAGCCGCACCACCTGCTCGCCGGCGCCGCGCTCGTCGCCCTCGCCGGGCTGGCCCGCCGGGCACCGGGCCGCGCCGCCCTGGGCCTGGGCGTCGCCGCCGGCACCCTGGGCCTGACGGAACTGCTCAAGCTCGTCCTGCTGGAGCGCCCGAACCTGCTGGAGGCCTACGCCGGCGGCGGCAACAGCCTGCCCAGCGGCCACACCGCCGGCGTGCTCGGCGTGTGCCTGGGCCTGCTGGTGGCCGCGCCGCCGCGCTGGCGGGTGCTGCTGGCGCCGCTGGGCGCACTGGCCTCCGGCGCGATGGGCGCCATGGTCGTCGCCGACGGCTGGCACCGCGTCAGCGACCCGCTGGCCTCCGCGCTCGTCGGCACCGCCGTCCTCGCCCTCGCCCACGCGCTGCCGTGGGGGCGGCGCGGGCGGTGGCTGCGCGGGCGCCCGGCCCCCGGGACCCTGGCCGCCCTCGCCGCCGGGGTGCCGGCCGCGTGCGCGCTGGCCCTGGTCGCCGCCTACGCCTGGCCCGGCGCCGGCCTGGGCGTGGCCGTGGCGGCCCCCGGCCTGGCCGTGGCCGCCACCGTCCTGCTCGCCGCCACCGCCCTGCCGCGGGAGGTGCGCGCGCGGGGCTGACGGCAGGATGGGGGCCATGTCCCAGCAGCCCTCCCAGCAACCCCCGGAAGACCCCACACCGCCGGACGTGCGGCGCGAGCCCGCCGACGGCGCCGACCCGCGCGTGGTCGTCGTCACCCCCCAGGGCATGGGCATCGCCGAACCGCCCGAGGAGGGCGAGCCCGGCCCGGCGGACCTGGTCAGCCAGCCCGCCAAGGTCATGCGCATCGGCAGCATGGTCAAGCAGCTGCTGGAGGAGGTGCGCTCCGCGCCGCTGGACGAGGCCGGCCGGCACCGCCTCGCCGAGATCCACGACCGCTCCCTCTCCGAGCTGGAGGACGGCCTGGCCCCGGACCTGGTGGAGGAGCTGCGCCGCATCGCGCTGCCCTTCGCCGAGGGGGCCGCGCCCTCCGAGAGCGAGCTGCGCATCGCGCAGGCCCAGCTCGTCGGCTGGCTCGAGGGCCTGTTCCACGGCATCCAGACCGCGCTCGTCGCCCAGCAGATGGCCGCCCAGGCGCAGCTGCAGGAGATGCGCCGGGCGCTTCCGGGCGCGATGGGCCCGGCGGGTGCCGCGGGTGCCGCCCCCGGGCAGGCGCGCGGCCCGGGGCCGCGCGCGCAGCCCGGCGGCACCGGCCAGTACCTGTGAGGCGGGAGCCCTGAAGCTCGCGTTCTGGCGCCGCACCCCCGACCCGCTGGGCCGGGGGGTGTGGTCGCGCGCCGAGCACTCCGTGGACCGGGCGGTGCGCCGCGTCGAGCAGGTCGTCGACGGCTGCCCGCCCGGCCCCGAGCGCACCGCGCTGGAGGCCTACCTGCCCCGCGTGGACCTCGTCGCCCGCGCCGTGCGCGCCGCGTGCCTGCGCGCGCAGGCCGAGGCCCCCTCCGAGGGGTTCACCGTGCCCGGCGGGCCCGAGGGCCGGCACCCCGAGGTGCACCGGCGCCTGACCCGCACCGCCACCGCGTGCGCGCAGGTCGCCGAGGCCGCCGCGATGGTCCGCGTCGGCGGCGGGTCGCTGGACGCCGTGGAGCGGGCCGTGGTGCGCGCGGAGGAGCTCGCCGGGCTGCGCTGAGCGGCGGGGCGCACGCGGCACGCACCTCGGCCGCCGTGTCGGAGAGCCCTGTCAGAGTGTGCTCGTCAGACCACGGAACGCTCACCAGGGAGATCCAGCGGTGCACATCGACAACGCGCGCGAGCTCAAGGCCCAGCTGCGGGCCCGGTCGGTCGCGGTGACCTCGCTGGCCGCGCCGCGGGGCGTCGCCAGCGTCGGGATCAGCGTGCTCGGCCACGGCCCCGGCGGCCCCCGCTACGGCGTGGCCGTGCGCCACTCCGGCCTGCGCGGCGACGCCCTGCTCGACCACGCGCGCGCGCTCGCCGGCACCGCCGCCGCCGCCGAGCTGGACGTGCGCGACGTCGGCCGCGTGCGGGCCCTGTCCACCCCCGTCGAGGGCCGCACCTGGACCCCCGGGCAGCTGCGGCGCCGGGTGCGGCCCCTGCACCCCGGCCTGTCCATCGCGCACCGCGACGTCACCGCCGGCACCCTGGGCGCCTTCGTCACCGTCACCGGCTCCGACGGCCTGTACGCCCTGTCCAACAACCACGTCGTCGCCGACTCCGACCAGGCCGCCCTGGACGACCCCGTCCTGCAGCCCGGCCCCGCCGACGGCGGGCGCGAGCGCGACCGCGTCGGCCGCCTGGCGCGCGCGGTGCCGCTGGAGGCCGGCGGCGGCAGCACCGTCGACGCCGCGCTGACGCTCCTGGACGACACCGAGGGCCACGACCCCGCCTACCCGGTGGGGCGCCTGGTCGGCTGGGCCGAGGCCGACGACGAGGTCGCGGTCGAGAAGGCCGGGCGCACCACCGGGCACACCCGCGGGCGCATCAGCGCCATCGAGCTGGACGACGTGGCCGTGGAGTACCCCGTCGGGGTGGTCAGCTTCGACGGGCAGCTGGAGGTCACCGGCACCGGCGGCGCGTTCTCCGCCGGCGGCGACTCCGGGTCCCTGGTCTACCGGCCCGACACCCGCCAGGCCGTCGGGCTGCTCTTCGCCGGCAGCGAGCGCGGCGGCGAGGACGGCACCGGGCTCACGTTCTGCAACCCGATCGGCCTTGTGCTGGACGCCCTCGGTGCGACACTGGTGGTGTGAGCCCAGGTGACACCTCCGGTGTGGCCCCCTCTTCCCGGGGCGAGGTCGGTGCCGCGCGCGCCGCGAAGGCGCACGTCCGTCAGCTGGTGGGCGGTGACTCGCGCGTGAACGGCATCGGCCTGACGAAGTGGGAACGCTCGTGGGCGGTGAGGGTCAACGTCGCCGACGACGCGGACCGCCCCGAGCTGCCCGAAGCGGTCGACGGGGTCCCCGTCCTCGTGCGCGGCATCGGCCCCGTCACCCCGCACGGCGGCTGAGCAGCCGCTCCAGCACCACCGCCACCCCGTCGTCCCCGCACGCCGGGGCGACGCCGTCCGCCGCGGCCAGCGCGTCCGGGTGGCCGTCGGCCACCGCGTACGAGCGCCCGGCCCAGCGCAGCATCTCCAGGTCGTTGGGCATGTCCCCGAAAGCCACCACGCCCTGCGGGCCGACCCCGCGCTCGCGCGCCACCTCCGCCAGGGTGCTCGCCTTGCTGACGCCCAGCGCCATCACCTCGACGAGGGAGTCGACGGCGTTGGAGTGCGTCACCGACACCAGCTCGCCCACCGCCGCCCGCGCCGCCCCGAGCATGTCGTCGCTGGAGACCCCCGGGCACTTGGCCAGGACCTTCACCACCGGAGCGCTGCCCGCCAGCAGCTCCTCCAGCGGGCCCACGCGCTGCTCCATGCCCGTGTCGAAGCGCGTCGCGTAGGAGTCCTCGCGCTGGAAGCCGCTCACGGCCTCCAGCGCGAACCCCGTGCCCGGCAGCACCTCGCGCAGCCGGCGCGTCACCTCGCGCACCACGTCGGCGTCGATCGGGTGCTGGTGCACCACCTCACCCGCGTCCAGGTCGAAGACGACCGCGCCGTTGGCGCACACCACCCGCCCGCGCAGGCCCGCCTCGGCCGCCAGCGACGTCACCCACCGCGGCGGGCGGCCCGTCACCGGCACGACGGGGATGCCGGCGGCAGCGCACGCGGCGAACGCGTCCAGGGTGCGGCGGGACAGGGGGCGCTCGCGCGGCACGACCGTGCCGTCCAGGTCGGTGGCGACCAGCCGCCAGCCGGCGGCGAACCCCGCCTCCGCGGCGTCGTCGACGGTGCTGGCGGGCGCCTCGGTGCTCACCGGTCCATCGTGCCAGCCGCGGCGGCTCTCAGCCGGGCAGGACGGTGACGGGCCGCCCTCACCCCGCGGGGGCGACCGCGACGGGCCGGGCGCGGACGGCCACCAGCAGCGAGCAGCACGCCGCCAGCGCGGCACCGACCATGACCACGGCCATGGCGCGCTCGTCCCCGCCCAGCAGCCCGGCCACGCTGCCCACCGCGCCGCCGAGGCCGAACTGCGCCGCCGTGACCAGCGCGGCCGCCGAGCCGGCGGTGCGGCCGTGCTCGGCGAGCGCGCAGGTGACCGCGTTCGGCGAGATCAGCCCGCCGCTGCCCAGCAGGAACCACAGGGCGACGAGCAGGCCGGCCAGGCCGCCGGCCCCGGTGAGGACCACGACGAGCAGGACGAGCGCGAGCACCGCGGTCGTGGGGACGCCGACGCGCAGCAGCGTCAGCGGGGCGTACCGCCCCACCAGCGCGGCGTTGAGCTGGGTGCCCCCGACGAGGGCGACCCCGTTGACCGCGAACAGCAGGGAGAACTGCGCGGTGCTCAGCCCGTGGACCTCCTGGAGCACGAACGGCGAGACGGAGACGTAGCAGACGATCACCGACATGGCCAGGCCCGGCAGCAGGGCGAACCCGACGAACCGGCGGTCGCGCAGCAGCCGGGCGTAGGTCCGCAGCGCCTGCCCGAGGGTGTGGCGCACCCCTCGTCCGGCACCGGGGCTCGCGGCGCCGTCCGGGCGCGTCTCCGGCAGGCGCCGCCGCACGGCCAGCAGCAGCACCACGCCCGCCACCGCCAGCACGACGAACACCGCGCGCCACCCCGCGACGCCGGCCAGCGCCCCGCCGACCGTCGGCGCGAACAGCGGCGCCACCCCGATGACCAGCACCAGCCGAGACATCAGCCGCGCGGCGGCGGCCCCGGTGAACAGGTCGCGCACCACCGCCATGCCGGTCACCGCGCCCGCCGCCACGCCCAGGCCCTGCAGGAACCGCAGCCCCACGAGCAGCGGCAGGCTGGGGGCCACCGAGCACAGCAGCGACGCCACCGCGAAGACGGCGAACCCGACCGCCACCGGCGGACGGCGGCCGTAGCGGTCGCTGAGCGGGCCCACGACGACCTGCCCCAGCGCCATCCCGACGAGGACGACGGTGATCGTCAGCTGGGTGGCCGAGGCGGTGGCACCCAGGTCGTCGGCCACCTGCGGCAGGGACGGCAGGTAGAGGTCGGTGTTGATCGCCCCCAGCGCCGCCATCGAGCCCAGCAGGACCACCAGGCCGAACGTGCGGGGCGGGGCGGGGCGCTGATCGCCCAGCGGCTCGGGGACCGCCGGGCCGGCGGCGGAGGGGGCGACGTCGGCGGTCGCGGCGTCGGCGACCGCGGTGGCGGGCTCGGGCACCTCGTCGGCGCGGGGCCGGGGGGCGCCGGGCGCCCCGGCGCGCTGCGGCGGCGGGCACGGCCTCACCTCCCGGTCCGCGGCGGTGGGGTCGGGGGACGGCGAACTGCCGGGCACGGGCGGTCTCCTGGGCAAGGGGGGTGGGCCGGTCGCGCGCCGGGGCCCGCGACGGCTCCACGTCGGCCCGCGCAGCTGCGCACCGGCCGTTGCCCCGACGTACGGGAGGTGCCCCCGAACCGGTTCCGTGAAACGTCACACCCCCGATCCATCCCCCCACTGGGGGGGGGGGGGGGGGGGGGGGGGGGGGGGGGGGGGGGGGGGGGGGGGGGGGGGGGGGGGGGGGGGGGGGGGGGGGGGGCGGGGGGGGGGGGGGGGGGGGG
>NZ_JBKBCT010000074.1:0-19018 GCF_050871525.1 Kineococcus auxinigenes
CCCCCCCCCCCCCCCCCCCCCCCCCCCCCCCCCCCCCCCCCCCCCCCCCCCCCCCCCCCCCCCCCCCCCCCCCCCCCCCCCCCCCCCCCCCCCCCCCCCGCGGGAGGAGGGGGCGAGCGGGCCGCGGGGGGTCAGCGGGCGGCGGGACCGCGGCGGCGCAGCAGGGCCAGCACGAGCGCGGCCGCGCCCAGGACCAGGCCGGCGGCGCCCAGCGCGCGGGCCGTCCCGTCCGCCCCGGACGTGCCGGTGGTGCCGGTCGGGGACGCCGCGGCGACGGCGGTGGCGTCCGCACCCGCCACGGCCGGGCCGTGAGCGCCGTGCCCGGCGTCGGTGGCGGCCGTGGTGGTGAACTCCGGCGCGGGGCTGTCGGGCTCGGCCGCGCCCTCGTCGGCGACCTGCGACCAGTCGGACACCTCGCCGTCGGCGTACGTCTGCACCGCAGGCAGCACCACGCGGGTGCCCTGCTCCGGCAGCGGGCCGACCTGCAGGTCGAACTCCTGGAACTGGCCCACGGCGATCCCGGCGGCCCCCGGCTCGGCGGTCCAGGTGACGCTCAGCGGCGCCCGGGTGATCGTGGCGCCGGAGACCTCGACGGGCTCGGGCAGCGGTCCCTCCTGCACGGCCGCCGTCCAGCCGGGGACGGGTTCGACGGCGACGTGGGTGAAGGGCGCGCCCGTGGGCAGCTCGACCTGCAGCGAGGTGGTGGCGGCCGTGTCGGACTCGTTCGGCACGCGGAAGGTCACGACGCCGTAGGAGCCGGCGGCGGTGACGTCGGGCACGGCGCGCACGTGCGCGCCGGCGGGCAGCGCCGAGGCGAGCAGCAGGGCCGCGGCACCGGCCGCGGGGACCAGCGCCCGCACGGGCAGGGACGGGCGGGTGGGCAGGGTGGAGCGCAGGGTGGAGCGCACGGGGTCCTCCGGGTGGTGTTCAGCGGGTGGTCGCGGCGGGGGTGAGCCCCGCCGGGGGACCACGGCGCGCCACCCGGCGCGCGACCACGGAGCGGGGACGCACCGCCACGAGGACCGGCACCGGCGCCACCGGCAGCAGCACCGGCACCCGCAGCACGGCGAGCACCACGGCCCGCAGCGGCTGCAGCCACGCCCACAGGGACCACACGGCGCGCTCGCCGCGGGCCAGCACGAGCGCCGCGCCGAGCGTGGCGACGGCGTGGGCGAGCAGCATCGGCACCGGCGAACCGGCGCCGGGGGCGTGCCCGAGGGCACCTGCCGCCAGGGGCACCCACTCCTGGTGGTGCCCGTGCGACGGCACGTCGATCGTGTCGGCGGCCAGGGCCCGCAGCGCGGCGTGCAGCGCGACCTGGCCTGCGCTCAACACGGTCAGCAGGGCGGGCGCGGACAGGCGCCGACCGGTGAGGGTGAAGGCCGCGCACCCGGTCAGGGCGCCCAGGGCCAGCAGGACCAGCGAGGGCGGCAGCTCCGCACCGCCGGCGACGTGCGCGAGGGAGGCGAGCGCGACGACGGTCAGCGCCACGAACCCCGCCCGGGCCAGGCGCACCGCACCCCTGGCCGGCGACTGCACGGCGCCACCGTACCCACCGCCCCTGAGCGCCCCGCCCGCTCCCCAGCCCGGCCCGGTCCCCCCGCGGTGATCTTGCACGGTTGAGCTCTCAACCGTGCGGGATCACCGCGAGGAGGGAGGGGGCGGGGGTGTCAGGCGGGTCAGGCGTCGCCGAAGGCGGCGTGCCAGGGGCGCAGCAGCACCTCGCGCGTCTGCGAGGCCAGCATGTCGGCGACCACCTCGGCGTGCACCACGCCGCTCACGACGTTCCACAGCCCGCCCGCGCCGTCCGCGGCGTCCAGGCCCCCGGCCCGGAACGCGCGCACCGCCAGCAGTTGCGCGACGGCCGCCGTGCGGACCCGCCCGGACAGGTGCACCGCCCACGAGGCGTCGTGCACCGCGCTCGCCCACTCCCCGCCCCCGGCGCGGTGGGTGTCCGCCACCGCGCGCAGGCACGCCCGGTCGGTGCCGTCCAGGCGCGAGAGCCGCTCCAGGACGTCCCGCACACCCGCCTGCGCCTCCCCCAGCTCCTCCGGCACGGACGGCAGCGGGGCCAGGTCGCGGGCGGCGTGCAGGTACGGAGCGGCCAGCACCCGCCGCACCCCGTCGGGCAGCCGGTCGCCGAGGTAGGCGGACACGGCGGCGTCGGCGAGGACGTCCGCGGCGCGCCCGGCGGTCTCGGTGCGCAGCCGGGGCCCGCCGTCCAGGGGCGCGCTCCACGTCCAGTCGAAGACGTCGTGGTGCACCAGGCGCACCAGGGCGTCGGCGTCGGCGATCGTGGAGGCCTGCAGCACGCGCAGCACCCCCGCCTCCACGCGCGGACCCACGACGTCCTCGGCGAACACCCCGCCGGCCAGGCCCTCGGCCACCTGGTTCAGCACGTCACCGATCTGCGGCACCGCCCGGGAGGCCTCGCGCACCGAGCGCCACGCTCGCGCGCGGGCGTCGGCGTCGTGGTGGGCGGCCAGCACGTCCACCTCGCGCGGGCCGCAGTCCAGGGCGCGCAGCAGGACCTCGGCGGCCGAGTCGCCCGCCGGCAGGCGCACCAGGTCGAACCCGAGGACCGGTGAGCTCACGAGCGAGTACTGCATGGTGGTCGCCTCCAGGCTGCCGCGGCGACGCCGCCCGGCCGGGTGGCGCGTCCCCCACCCTGGACCGGGTGGTGTCCCGACACCCTGACACCGCGTGTCGGCGCTCACCACGCGCCGTCACACGGACGGGTGCGTGCCACCCCCGGGACGGCGCACGCGGCGCAGCCGCGCTGCTGCGTCGGGGGGACGGCCGGGCGGGGCGGTCGTAACGTCGGACCATGGCAGGCCGGGGCGCGCGGGACGGGCGCGAGCGGGACCACCGCCCCGCGGGCGGTCCCCAGGACCACGAGGACCACGAGGACCGCGTGGACGACGAGGACCACGTGGACGGGCCCGGCGGGGAGCGGGCCGAGGGGTGGGCGGGGTGGCTGCTCCTCGTGGCGGCGGCGGCGCCGGTGCTGCTGACCGCGGAGAGCTGCCGGCGCTTCCTCGCCGGGGCCCGCGACCGCGAGAACTTCGGCTGGCGCTCCGGCGACCTGTTCGGCACCGGCGAGGTCGCGGACGGCTCGTCGGCCCTGGACCTGGCGGACCGCTGGCCGGCGATGCTCGACACGGTCCCCGCGGGCACCGCGCTGCTGGCGTCGGTGGTGGGGCTGCTGGCCGTGACGGGCGCGGCGCTGGCGGGGCGGCCGGGGTGGCTGGCCCCCGGGCGCCGGCAGCGCTGGGCCGGGGTGGCGGTGGCGGGGCTGGTCGTGCTGGGCGCGCTGGGGCTGGCGGCCGGTTCGCTGGTGACGGTGTCGCGCTCCGGGCAGGACGACGGGGGCCTGCCGTCCTTCGTGCTGGGCACGTGGGGGTGGCTGGAGGCCGGCGTCCCGCTGGGCACGGCGCTGCTGTCGGCGGTCCTGGCGGGGCTGTGCGGGGCGGTGCTGCTGCGCACCGGTCAGCCGCCGGCGCCCCCCGCGCGCTCCCCCGGCGCCGGGACGGGACCGCTGCGCGCGCCCTCCCCCGAGCCCCGTCCCGCGCCCGAGCCCCGGCAGGAGGTGGCACCGGCGGTCCCGTCCCGGCGGCAGGAGCGCGCCGCCGGGACGGCGGAGGGCCCACCCCGGCCGAGCTCGGAGGACCTCGTCCTCTACCGGCGCCCGCAGCGACCGCGTGGAGCACCCCCTCGCGACGGCGGGGCGCACTAGCGTCGTGGTGTGGCACACCGCGACGCCCCGGCCCCGGCGGATCCCGTCGCCACCGCGCCCGGCGCACCGGCGCGCCGGGCCCGGCGCCCGGGGGCGTGGGGCGGCCGGCTGCTGACCGCGGCCGTCGCCGTCCCCCCCGCGCTCTCGCTCGAGACGGCCCGGCGCGTGCTGGACGGCTCCCTGGACACCACGTTCGGGCTGGTGGACCCCGCCACGGGCATGCTGAACGGCCCGCAGGGCCAGGCGGCCGCCACCTCCGCGCAGCTGCTCGCGGAACGCTGGTCGCTGCTGTGGCAGCTGCAGCCGCCGCACGTGCCGCTGCTGGCGGGCGCGCTGGGCACGGTGGTGCTGGCGGCGCTGGTGCTCGCGGGCCGCCCCGCGGCGCTGGTGCCGCGCGCGGGGGCGCGCTGGGCCGCGGCCGCGGTCGCCGGGTGCACCGCGCTGGCGGCCCTCGCGGCGCTGGCCGGGTTCGTCGCCCAGGTCGCCGGGCTGCTGCCGCAGGGGACGTGGCTGGTGGGCTCGCCGTTCCTGTCGCACGGCACCGCCGTCGGGGTGCTCGTCCTGTCGACCGCGCTGGCGGTGGCGGCGGCGCTCACGCTGCTGCGGGCCCCCGGCGAACCGGTGGACGAGACCGACGACGAAGCCGACGACGAGACCGGGGACGAGACCGGGGACGGGACCGGGGACGGAGCCGAGGACGAGACCGCGCAGGCTCCCGGACCGGCCACCGCACCGGCCGCCGTCGTGCAGGAGCACCTCCGGACCACCCCCGCGGACCACCGCGCCGGAGGTCCGCCCCGGCCGCGCGAGGACGAGCTGGCGCTGTACCGCCGCCCCCGCTGACGACTCGGGCCCGGGAACGCCGCAGGCCCCCCACCGGTGCGGTGGGGGGCCTGCGGGGGCGGGCGTCAGGCGGCAGCGCCCTCGATCTCCAGCGCCTTGTCGACGTCGAGGACGAGCAGCAGCGCGTCGTCGAGCTTGTAGGCGCCGCGGATCAACTCGCGGATCGGGCCGGACAGCGTGTCCGGCGGCGGCTCGAAGGTCGCGTCGGCGGCCTCGATGACCCCGCCGATCGAGTCGACCAGCAGGCTCCAGACCTCTTCGGCGGCGCGGACCACGACGTTCATCGCGGGCTGACCCTCGGCGCGGTCGGGCATGCTCAGGCGGCGGCGCAGGTCCAGCGCGGTGACGACCTGACCGCGCAGGTTGATCAGGCCGGCGACCGCGCGGGGCGCCAGCGGGGCGGGCGTGCGGGGCTGCTCGGTGAGCACCTCCTGCACGCGCCGGACCTCCACGCCGAACAGGTGTCCGGCGAGGGTGAAGGTGGCGTACTGCGTCGACACGTCAGACCCCCAGGCGAGAGGAAGCGGCAGCGAGCTCGTTCTGAGCCTGCTCGGAGAAGAAGTTCGGGTCGGCGGCCAGGATCGCCGCGCGGACGTCCAGCAGCTCGGTGACGCGGTCGCGGATGACCGCCGAGCCGACCAGGCCGGCGTCGTCGATGTCGCTGCGCGCGTCCTGGCCGGACACGATGTCGACGATCTCGTCGACGACGATCGCGACGGAGCGGCCGCGGGCCGAGTACACGACGCCGGGCAGCGAGGTGAGCTCCGGCTCGTCGAAGCCGCGCATGCTGCCCAGGTGGTTGGACAGGCGCACCAGCGGCAGGATCTCGCCGCGGTAGCGGACGACCTCGCGGCGCCCGACGCGCTCGATGGAGTCGGTCTTGAACTCCTCCAGGCGCGTGACGACGTCCAGCGGGATCGCGACCCGGCGGTCGTCGCCCAGGCCGACGACCAGCAGGCGCTGGCCCTCGCCGGTGGCGGCGGCCGTCGTGGCGGCCTCGGCGGCGACGTGCTCCAGGCCGTCGGCGCGCATGGTGCGCCGGGCCAGCGACTGCACGTCGAGGATCAGCGAGACGCGGCCGTCGCCGGCGATGGTGGCGCCGGCGTAGGTGCCGATGCCCTTCAGCGCACCGGAGAGCGGCTTGACGACGATCTCCTCGGTGTCCAGGACGCGGTCGACGACGAGGCCGAAGCGGCGGCCGTCGCACTCCAGGACGGCGATGACGAGCTTGGTGGAGACCTCCACGCCGGCGGGGCGCTGCAGCTCCAGCGCCTCCTCCAGGCGGATCAGCGGCAGCAGCGCGCCGCGCAGGCGGTACACCTTCGCGCCGCCGACGTCCTCGATGGCCTTGGCCATGCGCTCGGCGTCCAGGCTGACGAGCTCGAGCAGGTTGACCTGGGGCATGGCGTAGCGCTGGCCGGCGCACTCGACCGTCAGGGCCGGCACGATCGCCAGGGTCAGCGGGATGCGCAGGCGCCAGACGGTGCCCTGTCCGGGGGTGGACTCGACGTCGACCGAGCCGCCGATGCGCTCGATGTTCGTCTTGACGACGTCCATCCCGACGCCGCGGCCGGAGACGTTGGTGACCTTCGCCGCGGTGGAGAACCCGGGCAGGAAGAGGAACTGCAGCACGTCGTTGGGGGTCAGCGTCTCGAGCTTGGCCGCGGTGACCAGACCCTTCTCGACGGCCTTGGCGCCGATGACGGCCGGGTCGATGCCCTTGCCGTCGTCGCGGATCTCGACGACGACCTGGCCCCCCTCGTGCGCCGCGCGCAGCTTCAGGGTGCCGACCTCGTTCTTGCCGGCGGCCCTGCGGACCTCGGGGGACTCGATGCCGTGGTCGACCGCGTTGCGGACGATGTGGGTCAGCGGGTCCTTGACCGCCTCCAGCAGGGTGCGGTCGAGCTCGGTGTCGCCGCCCTCCATCTCGAGCTTGATCTTGCGGCCCAGCATGTTGCCGAGGTCGCGCACGACGCGCGGCAGCTTCGACCACAGGTGCTCGATGGCCTGCATGCGGGTGCGCATGACCGATTCCTGCATCTCGCTCGCGACGAGGTTCAGGCGGTGGCAGGCGCGGGTCAGGTCCTCGTCGCGCAGGGCGCCGGCGCGCTGGAGGATCTGGTTGCGGGCAAGGACCAGCTCACCGGCCTGGCGCACCAGGGACTCCAGCAGTTCGACGTCCACGCGGATGGTCGCCTCGGCGGCGGACGTCTTCTCCGGGGCGGCACCGGCAGGGGCGGCACCACCGGTGGGAGCGGCGGGGGCGGGAACCGCGGCGGGGACCTCGGCCACCGGTGCGGCGACCTCGGCGACGGGGGCCGGCTCCTCCGCGACCGGCTCCTCGACGACCGGGGCCGGCTCCTCGACGGCGGGGGCCGGCTCCTCGACGGCGGGGGCCGCGACGACGGGGACCTCGACGACGGGGACTTCCGCGACGGGGACCTCGGGCTCGGCCGGCTCCTCGACGACGGGGACCTCGGCGACGGGGGCCGCGACGGGGGCCGCGGGCTCGGAGGAGACCTCCACGCCCGCGCCGTCGGCGGGCGGCAGCACCGGCTCCTCGCCGTCCAGGACGGCGCGGATCGCGGTGACGACCTGGTCGACCTCGACGGACGCCTCGGCGCCGTTCTCCTCGATGGAGGACAGCAGCGCGCGGATCGTGTCGACCATGCGCAGCAGGACGTCGGTGGTGACCGGGGTCATGACGAGCTGGCCGTCGCGCAGGCGGGCCAGCAGGTTCTCCCCGACGTGGGCGACCGACTCCAGGCGGGAGAACGCCAGGAAGCCGCTGGTGCCCTTGATCGTGTGGATGGTGCGGAAGACGCTCGCCAGCAGCTCGCGGGAGCCGGGCTGCTGCTCCAGCGCGACGAGGTCGGAGTCCAGCTGGTCCAGGTTCTCGTAGCTCTCGACGAGGAACTCCTGGACGATCTCGTCCATGTCGTCCACGTGGCACTCCCGCTTCTCGCGTCGGTGCGGCCCGGTCGGGCCGCGGCATCCTGCTCACAGTGCTCATCGGCAGGTCGGGCCCCGAGCTGAAACGTCACCCGTCCGGCGGCCGCGGCACCGCAGAGCGAGGCCGGTCCCCGCTCTGCGGTGCCGGCAGAGCTGAGGGCACCGCGCTCCACCAGCGCACCGGTATTGACACGACTTTGGCTGCACCGACAGAGTGTCATCACAGTCAAAAGGAGGTCGAAGTGCCGGTCGATCCACGCGTCCTCGACGCGCTCGACGCCATCCACGCCGGTCGCCGCTCAGGTGCCAGCCTGGAAGACGAGACCCTCGACTTCAAGACGGAGAAGGGCAATGACAAGGAGACCGCTCAAGACCTGGCCGAGGCAGCGGTGTGCTTCGCCAACGCATCAGGAGGGACGATCGTCCTGGGCGTGCGCGACCGGGCGACCGGCCCCGACGCCTTCGCAGGCGCGACGATCGGCCGCGACCTGCTCCGTTCGAAGGTTCACGAGCTGACCGAACCAGCGATGGTCGTCGACGTCCAGGAACTGACCGCACACGGGAGCCGACTCCTGGCGGTCACGGTCCCTGCCGGCCTGGACGTCTACGCGACCCGCAAGGGCCTGGTGCTCCGCCGCTGGAACGACCAGTGCTTCCCGCTGAGCCCCACCGGCGTCAGCCGCCTCGACGACGAGCGCCGAGGTACTGACTGGTCCGCAGGGGGCAGCGGTCGCCCGGTGCAGGACGCAGACCCCGATGCCCTGCACCGCGTCCGACAGCTCCTGCGCCAGACCGGCGACGAAACGCGAGCACGCCTGGCGTCCGCACCCGACCAGGACCTCGTCACCGCACTGCGCCTGACGGTGGACGGGGATGAGCTGACCAGAGCCGGCGAGATCCTGCTCTGCCGGAACGCGGGAGTCACGGCGAGCGACGTCCTCGTCTACCAGTACCGGCCCACACCCGGCGGCGAGGCGACCGCCTCTCGACGGTGGGGGACGCCCCTCGTCACGGCCTTCGCCGAAGCTCTCGAGGCCATCACAGCTCGTTCCGAGATCACCCCGGTGAACACCGGGCGGGGGCAGGTCATCCAGATCGCGGACTTCCCCTTGGTCGCAGTGCGCGAGGCGGTGGCCAACGCGTTGCTCCACGGGGACCATCGCGAACGTCGCCCGGTCCACGTCGAACACTCCCCCTCAGCCCTGCAGGTGCGCTCCCCGGGGCCACTGGTCACAGGCATCACCCCTGCCAACATCCTCACCGCCGGCTCCAAGGCGAGGTTCCCCTCGCTAGCCGGTTCCTTCCGACAGCTCGGCCTGGCCGAGGAACTGGGTCAAGGCGTCGACCGCATGTACCGCGAGATGGTCCGCTCAGGTCGACAGACACCCGACGTGGCGGTCAACGGTGGTGGCGGTGATCCGGAAACCACCGTGACCCTGCGCGGTGGCCCACCGAACGCGCGCATCGCCCGGTTCGTTTCGGAGCTGCCGGACGCGGAACAGAACGACACCGACGCCCTGTTGATCCTGCTGCTCCTGTGCGAGAAGAGGTCGGTGACCGCCAGGGACGTCGCCCCCGTCGTCCAGCGCGATCTCACGGCCACCGAAGACGTGCTGCGGCGACTCGTCAACGGGCCGGCAGAACTCCTCGAGGCGACCGCCGGGACCCGCGCACGCCGGCACCCCAACTACCGTCTCCGCGGACACGCGCTCTCAGTGCTGGGTGCTGCCGTGAAGTACCACCGGCGCAATCCCGACGACACGGACGGCAAGGTCGTGGACCACGTCCGGGAGTACGAATCGATCAACAACGCCACGATCCAGCGGATCTTCGACGTGGACGTCTACCAAGCGCGCAACATCCTCCAGGACCTCGTGGGCCGGGAGATCCTCACACGAACCTCCTCGCAGAGCCGTGGGCGAGCCGTCAAGTACGGAAGAGGCGCGAAGTTCCCCGAGAAGACCAGACGGCGTTGACCCGGCTGGGCGCAGCACGGTTCCGCGCAACGCAGGACGCCGGCCCCCACGAGGGGGACCGGCGTCCTGCGGTGCGCGTCGGGCTCAGCCGGCGTTGAGCCGGGACAGGGCCGTCTGCACGAGCGTGATGAGGCTGTGCTTGGTCGCGGCCTTGCTGCGCGCGTCGGTGTAGACGAACGGCACGTGCTCCGGCACCGCGAGGGCCTCGCGGACGGAGTCCAGGTCGTGCTGCGCCACGCCGTCGAAGCAGTTCACCGCGACGACGAACGGGATGCCGCGGGACTCGAAGTAGTCCACGGCCGGGAAGCACTGGTCGAGGCGGTCGGTGTCGACCAGCACGACCGCGCCGATGGCGCCCTTGACCAGGTCGTCCCACATGAACAGGAAGCGGTCCTGGCCGGGGGTGCCGAACAGGTACAGCCACAGGTTGCCCGGCAGGGCGATGCGGCCGAAGTCCATGGCGACGGTGGTGGAGGTCTTGCGGTCGGAGTTCAGGCCCGCGTCGTCCACGCCGACCGAGTGCTCGGTCATCGCGGCCTCGGTGCGCAGCGGCTCGATGTCGGAGATCGACCCGATGAAGGTCGTCTTGCCGACGGCGAACCCGCCGGCCACGACGATCTTGACGACGGTGGGCGGTGCGGTGGGCTCCGTGGCGGTTCCCCCGGCAGCGACGCCTGGCGCGGGGGTGCTCACGTCAGAGCGAGGAAATGCCATTGAGAACACTCTCCAGGACGCTGATGGTGGTCGCGGGTTGGGGGGACGTGGCCAGCGTGAGGCCGTGGACGCGGATCTTCCCCGAGGCGGCGAGATCGCTCACCACGACGCGGACGACACCGACGGGCAGGTGGACGTGGGCGGACAGTTCGGCGACCGACAGGTACGAGGTCCTGGTGAGTTCCAGGATCTTCCGCCGTTCCGGGGTCATGCCGACCTCCGGCTCCCCCAGCGCCTCCACGAGCGCCTCGACCGGCAGGTCGGCGTTCGTGGGGCGGGTGCGTCCACCGGTCACGGTGTACGGGCGGACGGTGAACTCCTCGGCGTCCTCGTCGTCGTCGGACCAGAGGTCCGCGCTCCCTGCTGCTGTCATGTCGGCGTCACCTCCGGGCGCCGGCGGGCGCGGAGACGGGCAGCGCGGCCCGCATCTCCGAGACCAGCTGCGGGGTCAGGACGGACTCGAAGCGCTGCACCAGCATCGCCATCTCGTAACCGATGAGGCCGACGTCGCAACCGGCCTCGGCGGCCACGGCCAGCACGGAGCCGTCGGAGACGTTGACGAGGAAGAAGAACGAGTCGTCCATCTCGATGATGGCCTGGCGCACCTCGCCGGACTCCAGCTGGCGGGCGGCGCCCCGGGCCAGGCTGGAGACGCCGGAGACGATGGCGGCGAGCTGGTCGCCGGCCTCGCGGTGCAGCAGGTCGGACATCGCCATGAGCAGGCCGTCCGCCGAGACGACGACGGTGTGCTGCACACCGGGGGTGCTTCGGACGAAGTTGTCGAGGAGCCAGCTGAAGTCGGCGGCCTCGGAGCTAAGCGCGGTCACAGTGGGTTCCTCTTCTCGGAGCTGCTCCGGACATCCGGCGCACGGTCGGGATCGTGGTGGTTTCGGTGGTGGTTTCGGTGGTGGTCGTGCGGGCGGGCGGGCGGTGGCCCGACCCGTCCCCGCGGCCCCCGGGAGGGGCCGCGGGAAGCATCAGGCGTCGCCATCGGCACCGCCCGGGTGGGCGGGGGCCGTCGGGGCGTCGCCCTCGGCGCGGCCGCGGGACACGCCGGCCTGGAAGCCGGACAGCATCGAGCGGACGTCGGCGGGGGCGCGGCGCTGGCGGGCGGCCGCGGGGCGGACCGGCGCGGGCTTGGCCGCGGCCGGCGTGGCCCCGGCCTGGCGGCGGACCAGGGGCGCGGAGCCGTTGGCCATCGAGGGGTTGAAGCCCTGACCCTCGGTGAGGGCGGAGAGGGCTTCCGCGGCCAGCGCGTTCCGCTGGCGCAGCGTGTCGCCCACGGTGCGGGCGGCCGGGGTGACGGCGACCGGCGCGGCAGCGGCCTCGGGGGCCGTCGCCTGGGCCGGGACGACCGGCACCGCACGGGCGGGCTCGGCCGGGGCCGCGGCGGGCTCCGGCGCGAGAGGTGCCCGCACCGCGTCGGGAACCTGCGCGGCGGCGGGTTCCGGCACGGCGGCCGGGGCCTCGGGGGCCTGCTCCTCGGCCGCGGTCCCCGACGCGCGGCGGCGGGAGGTCCAGAAGGCCTCGGCCGCCGTCTTGGGCGGGGTGGCGGACTCGCGCACGGCGCGGGGCTTGCGGCCGGCGCGGGGCAGGATGTCCTGCGCCGCGGCCAGCGAGGCGGGAGCCTCGGCCTTGCGCTCGCGCTTGGGCATCGCCGGCAGCGCGTCGGCCGGCGCGCTGGGCGCGGAGACCGGCTGCCAGCCCGGCTCGGCGGCCGGGGCGACGGGCGCGACCGGGACGGCGGGCGCGGCCGGGGCGGCAGGAGCCGCCGAGGCGCGGGCCTCGTCGGCGCCGGCGCCGCGGGTGGGCTTGCGGCGCGTGGGCAGGCTGCGGCCGGTGCCGGTCACCTGGGGGGCCGGGGCGGAGACCCCGGACTCGGTGGCCGCGCTGGCGGCGGAGCGCTCCAGCGTGACCGACAGGGCGCTGCCGACGCCGTCCGCGGCGAGCGGGTTGGCGACGATCGTCGAGGCGCCCGCCGGGGCGGCGGGCTCGGCGGGCAGCGCCACCGCGTCCGCCGCGGGGGCCGGCTCGGCCGCCGGCAGTGCCGGCGGGCCGTCCTGGGCCTCCAGCTCCGGCACCTGGGCCGAGACGCTGCCCGGGGTGAACACGGCCGGGCCGAGCAGCAGGGTCACCGAGGTGCCCTCGCCCTCGGTGGAGTCGAACGCGACGTCCAGGTCGAGGCGGGCGGCCAGGCGGCCGACCACGTAGAACCCGAGGCGCTGGGCGCCGACGAACTCGCTGGCGCGGCCGCCGTCGATGCGCTCGCGGGCGGCGCGCACCTCCTCCTCGTCCATGCCGAGGCCGGTGTCGGTGATGGTCACCTCGATGCCGCGCGGGCCCTCCTTGGTGCCCACGACGACGCGGGAACCGGGGTCGGAGAAGTTGGTGGCGTTCTCCAGCAGCTCGGCGAGCAGGTGCGCCATGGACAGCGCGAGGTGGCCGACGACGGGCGGGTCCACCTGCAGGGCCAGGTCGACGCGGTCGTAGTGCTCGATCTCGCCGGCCGCGGTGCGGATCACGTCCGACAGCGGCAGCGGGCGGCGCAGGCGGCGGCCGGTGTTGATGCCGGCCAGGACGAGCAGGGACTCGGCGTTGCGCCGCATCCGGGTCGCCAGGTGGTCGAGGGTGAACAGGTCCTCGAGGGTGTCGGGGTTCTCCTCGGTGCGCTCCAGCTGGTCCAGGAAGGACAGCTGGCGGGCCAGCAGGGCCTGGTCGCGGCGGGCGACGTTGATGAACATCTCGGCGATGGAGGCGCGCAGGGCGGCCTGCTCACCGGCGATGCGGAACGTCGTCTCGTTCAGGTCGTTGATGACGTGCGCGACCTGGCCGATCTCGTCGGTGCTGGTGACGGTCAGCGGGGTGAACTCCACGCCCGGGCCCTCGCCCGGGGTCTGCATGCGCTCGACCATGCGGGGCAGCTCGTCGCGCACCTCGGTGGCGGCGGCGGACAGGGCGCGCAGCCGGGTGCCGATGTTGCGGGCGGCGGCGACGGCGAAGAAGATCGCGCCGCCGGCGACGAGCAGCGTCAGCAGGCTCAGCAGGACGCCTTCCCGCACGGCGGTGGCGGCGTCCTCGTCACCGTGGTCGGAGACGTGCTCACCGGCGATCGAGGCGGCCTCGTTGAGGGCGTTGATGACCGTGGTGGTCGCGCTCATCCACTCGTCCTGCGTGAAGGACGGGACACCGGAACCGGCGGCGGTGAAGGCGTTGCGGTCCTTGCTGACGAAGGCGCGCGCCTGGGCGGCCTGGCTGGCGTTCAGGACGGTGTCGACCTCACCGGCCAGCTCGGCGCTCAGCTGCGCCTGGGCCTGGTCGGCGAAGAAGTCCTGCTGCGCGATGGAGGTGGAGCGCACCTGCGCCACGCTGGCGGAGGAGACGCCGCTGAGCACCAGCAGGCCGGCGGCCTGCTCGCGGGAGGCGGCCTCGCTCTGCTTGACCAGGTAGGCGAAGCCGGCCTGCTCGAGGGCGAGCTCACGGTCGCTGGCGTCTTCCGCGACGGCCAGCGCCAGGTCGGAGTAGACGGAGATGAAACCGTCGAAGGCGGTGAGGGTCTGCGCCGCGGTGGTGTTGCCGCCGTCGATGACGGCGCGCACGCGGGAGATCTGCGTGGTGGCGCTGGTGGCCTCGGCCACCGCCTTCGCGGTCGCGGACCCGTCGCCGGTCTCCAGGCCGACCTCGACCAGCTCCGCGCCCAGGGCCGCGGTGGCGGCGTCGGTCGCCGCGCGGGCCGCGGCGATCTCCTCGGCGGTGGTGCCCGACCCCTCGATGAGGGAGCCGACGCTGGCCAGGCGCTCGTTCTGCAGGGCCACGAGCAGCTGGCTGCCCTCGTCGGCGGTGCCGGCGAACTTCGCGATGCGCCGCGTCTCGACGGCGGCGGAGATGAAGCGGACGTCGAGCGCCACGGCAGCGACCAGGAGCACCGTGAGCGGGACCGAGAGGAGTACCAGGAGCCTGGCTCTGATGCTCAGGTTGCGGAGCATGTCGACCTTCCGTACGTGAGTGGGCCTGAGGAGTGCCCACCCGGTGGTGGAGCAGACCTGCGTGTCATCGGGACTGCCGCGCGCCGGGTTGAGCGCTGAGCGCGGCGGTTCGCCCGGAGGGGCGTACCGGCGCCCCCGCCGGGCGGCCGGGGGCGCCGGACGGGTCAGCCGGCGAGCTGCTCGGCGGTGTAGTAGCCGCTGTCGACGAGCACCTGCTGGAGGTTCGACGCGTCGACGCCGACGGGCTCGAGCAGGTCCGCGGGGACCTCCTTCACGCCGTTGTCGCTGACGGTGGTCGTGACCGGCTCCTCGCCGGCCAGGACCGCCTCGGACATCTGCACGGTGGCCCGGGCCAGCTCGCGGGTGTCCTTGAACACGGTCTGGGACTGCTCGCCGGCGATGATCGACTTCACCGAGTCCAGCTCGGCGTCCTGGCCGGTGACCACGGGCAGCGGCTGGGCGGACCCGTACCCGTGGGCCTGCAGGGCGGCGATGATCGCCCGGCTCATCCCGTCGTAGGGCGACAGGACGCCGTCGAGGCGGGTGGCGGAGTAGTTCGCGGCCAGGACGCTCTCCAGGCGGGACGCGGCGGTCGCCGGGTCCCAGCGCTCGGTGGCGATCTGGTCCATGGAGGTCTGGCCGCTGCGCACCACGAGGGCGCCGGAGTCCAGGTGGGGCTGCAGCACCTCCATCGCGCCGTCGAGGAAGGCGTAGGAGTTGTTGTCGTCGGGGGAACCGGCGAACAGCTCGATCGTCTTGGGCGAGGCGGGGTCGGGCTGCAGCGCGTCGACGAGGTGCTGCGCCTGCAGCCGGCCGACCTGGAGGTTGTCGAAGGAGGCGTAGTAGTCGACCGCCTCGCTGCCGACGACCAGTCGGTCGTAGGCGATGACGGGGATCCCCGCGCCCTCGGCCTGCTCCAGCACGCCGGTGAGCTGCTGGCCGTCGATGGCGGCGACGACGAGCAGGCTGACGCCGTCCTCGATCATCCCCTGGATCTGGCTGACCTGGCTGTCGACGTCGTCCTCGCCGTACTGCAGGTCGGTGGTGTAACCGGCCGCCTCGAACAGGTCGACCATGCTCGCGCCGTCGGAGAGCCAGCGGGTCGAGGAGGTGGTGGGCATGGCGATGCCCACGCTGCGCTTGCCCTCGCCCTCCCCCTCGGCGGCGTCGGCGCCGCCGCTGCAGGCGGTCAGCACCAGGGTGGCGCCGACGAGCACGAGCGCGAAGCTCTTCTTCAGCACGGGTGGCTCCTTCGTGGTCGGCGTCGGGGTCCGGGTGGTCCGGCGGCGCGTGCGGGTGGTGCGGGGCTGGTGGGCGGGCCCGGCGGGGGCCGGGGACGATGGCCGGGTGACCGAGCTCTCCCCGGACGGACCGGCCGACGTGGTCCTGCTGGCGGGCGGCGCGGGGCGCCGCTTCGCCGCGCAGCGCCCCGGTGTGGACAAGCTCACCGTTCAGCTGTGCGACACCACCCTCATCGGGCGTCTGGTCGCCGACCTTCAGCCGCACTGGCGGATCCTGCTCGTGGGTCACCCGCTCGCAGCAGCGCCGGCACCCGAAGGGGTGGTGCAGCTGCGGGAGGACCCGCCCGGCGGGGGGCCGCTGCCGGCGCTCGCCGCGGGCCTGGAGCGCGCCGCGGCGCCGGCGGTCGTCGTCCTGGGCGGCGACCAGCCGTTCGCGGCGAGCGCGGTGCCGCGGCTGCTGGCGGCGCTGGCCGGCGAGCCCGGGGCCCTGGCGGCCGTGGGGGTGGACCCGGCCGGGCGCCGGCAGCCGCTGCTGTCGGCGCTGCGGCGCGAGCGGGCCCTGCGGGCGGTGCGGGACCTGGCCGCCGCCGGCGGCCTGGCGGGGCGGCCGCTGCGGGCGCTGCTGGCGCCCGGTGCGCACGGCGGCGTGGTCGAGGTCCCCGTCAGCGACCGCGAGTGCCTGGACGTCGACGTGCCCGCGGACCTGGAGCGGGCCCGGGCGCTGCTCGCGGGGGCGCCGGAGCGGCCCGGCACGTAGTGTCCCGGGCGTGCGCGCAGTGACGGTGTCCGAGCCGGGTGGCCCCGAGGTCCTCGTGGTGCGGGAGGTGCCGGACCCGCGGCCCGGCCCGGGCGAGGTCGTCGTCGAGGTGGCCGCGGCGGGCGTGAACCGCGCCGACGTGGTGCAGCGGCTGGGCCGGTACCCGTCCCCGCCCGGGGCCCCCGAGAACCCCGGCCTGGAGGTCTCCGGCCGGGTGGCCGAGCTCGGCGAGGGCGTCGGCGGCTGGCGGGTGGGCGAGGAGGTGTGCGCGCTGCTGGGTGGCGGCGGGTACGCCGAGCGGGTCGCGGTGCCGGCCGGGCAGCTGCTGCCGGTGCCGGCGGGCGTGGACCTGGTGGACGCCGCCGCGCTGCCCGAGGTGGCCGCCACGGTGTGGAGCAACGTGTTCACCCTGGCGGGGCTGCGCCCGGGCGAGCTGCTGCTGGTGCACGGCGGTTCCAGCGGCATCGGCACCATGGCGGTGCAGCTGGCGCGGGCGGTGGGCGCGCGGGTGGCGGTGACGGCCGGATCGGCGGCCAAGCTGGAGCGCTGCGCGCAGCTGGGCGCGCAGCTGGGCGTGAACTACCGCGAGGACGACTTCGTCGAGGCCGTGCGCCGCTTCGAGCCGGCCGGTGCGGACGTCGTCCTGGACGTGGTGGGGGGCCCGTACCTGGCGCGCAACGTGGACGTCCTGGCCACGGGCGGGCGGCTGGTGGTCATCGGCACCCAGGGCGGCACCCGCGCCGAGCTGGACCTGGGGCGGTTGCTCGCCAAGCGCGCCTCGGTGCACGCGACGACGCTGCGCTCGCGCCCGGCGGCGCAGAAGGCGGCGATCGTGGCGGACGTGCGCGACCACGTCTGGCCGCTGGTGGCCGACGGCGCGGTGCGGCCCGTGGTGCACGAGCGCTTCGCCCTGGAGGACGCGGCCCGCGCCCACGAGGTGATGGAGGGTTCCTCGCACGTCGGCAAGCTGCTGCTGACCACGGGGGCGCGGGGTCCGGCGTGACGCCGGAGGAGATCGAGGCGCGCTTCCCGCCGCAGGTGCTGCGCGAGTACGCCCTGGTGGCGGACGGCGCGCGCGGGGCGGTCGTCGGCCCGCGCGGGGACGTGGTGTGGATGTGCGCGCCGGGCTGGCACGACGACGCGGTGGTCTCCTCGCTGCTGGGCGGGCGCGGGGTGTTCGCGGTGACGCCGGCGCACCCGTTCGTCTGGGGCGGCTGGTACGAGGAGGGCACGCTCGTCTTCCACCACCGGTGGACCAGCCGGGGCGACGGCACGGTGGAGTGCCGCGACGCCATGGCGATGCCGAGCGACCCGCACCGGGCGGTGCTGCTGCGCCAGGTCGTCGCGGTGGACGGCGACGCCGAGGTGGACGTGGTGCTGGACCTGCGGGCCCGCTTCGGCGCCCGGGCGCTGCGCGAGGTGCGCCGCGACGACGCGGGCCGCTGGCACGCGCGCACGGACGGGCTGCGGGTGCGGCTGTCGGGGCTGCCGGGCGCCGAGGTGGACGACGGGGTCCTCACCGGGCGGTTGCGGGTGCCGGCGGGCGGGCGGCACGACCTGGTGCTGGAGGTGTCCGACGCGCGGCTGCCGGACCCGGTGGACCCGGAGCACGCGTGGGCCTCGACGCTGCACACGTGGCGCTCGGCGGTCCCGGAGATCGCGCACTCGGTGGCGCCGGCGGAGGCGCGGCACTCCTACGCGGTGATCCGCGGCCTGACCTCCGACGACGGCGGCATGGTGGCGGCGGCCACGACGTCGCTGCCCGAGCACGCCGACCACGGCCGCAGCTACGACTACCGCTACGCGTGGGTGCGCGACCAGTGCTACGCGGGGCTGGCGATGGCGGCCTGCGGCGGCCCGTACCCGCTGTTCGACACGCTCGTGGGGTTCGTGGTGCGGCGGGTGCTGGCGGACGGGCCCGGCCTGGTGCCGGCGTACACGGTGCACGGCGAAGCGGTCCCGGCCGAGCGCAGCACGGGGCTGCCGGGGTACCCGGGCGGCTGGGACGTCGTCGGCAACCACGTGCGCGACCAGTTCCAGCTCGACGTGTTCGGCACGGTGCTGCAGCTGCTGGCCGCGGCGATCGGGCAGGACCGGCTGGACGCCGACGGGTGGCGGGCGGTCGACGTGGCCGTGACGGCGGTCGAGCAGCGCTGGCAGGAACCCGAGGCGGGCATCTGGGAGCTGGAGGCGGACTGGTGGACGCACTCGCGCCTGGAGTGCGTGGCGGGGCTGCGGGCCGTCGCGGCGGTCGCGCCCCCGCAGGACGCGGTGCGCACCGCGACGCTGGCGGACGCGATCCTCGCCGAGACGTCGCGCCGCTGCCTGCACCCGGAGGAGGGGCGCTGGCAGCGCAGCCCGGGGCAGCCGGGCGTCGACGCGGCGCTGCTGCGACCGGCGCTGCTGGGAGCCACGCCGCTGGACGACCCGAGGCACCGGGCGACGCTGGAGGCGGTGCGGCGCGACCTGGTCGTCGACCACCACGTGTACCGCTACTCCCCGGACTCGATGCCGCTGGGCTCGACGGAGGGCGCGTTCCTGCTGTGCGGTTTCCTGGTGGCCGAGGCGCTGCACGCCGACGGGCAGCGGGTGGAGGCGTTCCGGTTCTTCGAGCGCAACCGGGCCGCGTGCGGACCGGCGGCGCTGCTGGCGGAGGAGTGGGACGTGCAGCAGCGCCAGCTGCGCGGGAACCTCCCGCAGGCGTTCGTGCACGCGGCCCTGCTGCACAGCTCCGTCCGCCTGGGCACCTGACCCCCACCCCCACCCCCACCCCCACCCCCACCCCGCGGAGATCTTGCACGATTGAGCATTCAACC
>NZ_JBKBCT010000075.1:0-18714 GCF_050871525.1 Kineococcus auxinigenes
CCCCCCCCGCCCCCCCCGCCCCCCCCCCCCCCCCCCCCCCCCCCCCCCCCCCCCCCCCCCCCCCCCCCCCCCCCCCCCCCCCCCCCCCCCCCCCCCCCCCCCCCCCCCGGGAGGGGGCGTCACGACATCGTCATGACCGCGCGATGTCTGCGGGATGACCGCGAAGTCGTGTGGGGCCCTGTCTGCCATCACCGAACACCTGGAGGCCTGAGCATGTCGTGCAGCAGCTGCCGGTGCTCAGGGTGCGCCCAGGGCAGTTGATCGAGCTGGTCGGCCCGGAACCAGGCGATGCGGTCGTGCTCGTCCAGGCACTGGTTGCTGGGCTGCCCGCTCCAGGTCCGCACCCGCCAGGTGCTCAGGTGCAGCTGGGCGTCGGGTGCGCCGTGGGTGAGGTGCAGCCGGGAGGTGGGCTCGTCCTCGCGGTCGAGGACGTCGATGCCGAGTTCTTCGTGCAGCTCCCGGCGCAGGGCCTGGGTCTCGGACTCGCCCGGCTCGACGTGCCCGCCGGGCAGGGCCCACGTGGCGGGGTAGGCGCGGCGCTGTGCGCTGCGCAGGGCCAGGAGCACGCGGTTGTCTTGGACGAGGATGCCGGCGACGACCGTGTGCACCGGTGAAGCCAAGCAGACCACCACGACTGCGCCGTGCGGGGCCGCGACTGCGCACTCAACGCGCCACGACCGAGCGGGCGTCCTCAGTCGTCGAACCGGTCTCGCAGGTCGCCGTTGACGAGCTGGTTGATGCGGTACCGCAGTCGGCGCACCTCGCCGGCGTTGGCGAGGGGGTCCTGAAGCAGCAGCGTCCAGGTGAGCCGGCCTCCTCCAGCCTCGCCGGACAACTCGAGGCGGATGCGTGCCGTCGGCAGCTCCGGCCACAACGACGACCAGGTGAGTGAGGTCGGTTCCTCGGCCGCGACGACCTGCGGCTGCTGCTCGTCGGGGTGCAGGCGCAACCAGGCACGGTTCGAGTCCTGGCCGGGGCGCGCCAGGGTTCCGAAGAGGACGTGAGGTGGTGGAGCGTGCAGCGTGCTCCGTCCGGCTGCTCTCATCACCGGTCCGAGACCACGAGGCCACCGGCGGGTACTCACCGGCTTCTCGATGCCACGCGTGGAACCCGCCTGGATCGCCGGCCGCGGGATGACCGGATGGGTGTCCTGGCGCAGCGGTGCCCCCGTGGACTGCTCAGGCGGAGCCGCGCTGGGGTCGTGTGGGCGGTGGGTGGCACCGCTCGACGGGGCGCAGGCGTAGACGCCGGTCCTGTGCTTGTCGTCGGCCGACCTCGCAACGGTCGGCAGCGGCGGCAGGCCGAGCTGCTGGCGCAGGGACGGGCGCGAGGGGTCCGGGGCTCCGTAGTGCACCTCGAGGTCCGGCAGCTGGCGCTGCAGCTCCAGGGCCAGCTGCAGCCCTTCGTCCTCCCGGTCCGCCCGGCTCTGAGCGGTGCGCCACTGGAAGCCGGTCGCGGCCCGCTGGGCGCAGGTGGCGTTCCAGTCGTGCAGGCGGGCGAGCAGGTCCGTGCCGGCGCCCAGGTCAGCCAGGACGGAGGGGCCCAGGCCGCCGGCTTCGCCAGGTGAGTGGTCCCAGGCGTAGGCGTCCTCGACGTACTCAGGGGCGATGGAGATCACCGTGGGCCGGTACGGACCGGAGGGCATCCCGGGATCGTGGCACGGGCTGGACCAGCACCTGCAGATCGGCACGTCTGCGAAGCCTCCCGAGGCGTGCAGCACGAGACCGGGGCCGGCGACCCCGCACGTCCCGGGAGGACCGCCGCGGCGGCTATCGTCTGCCCACGTGCCAGCACGCGTCGTCGTCCTCGCCTCCGGGTCCGGTTCCACCCTGCAGGCGCTCCTGGACGCCCGCGACGACGCCTTCACCGTCGTGGCCGTCGGCTCGGACAAGCCCGGCGCCGCCGCCCTGGACCGGGCCCGGGCCGCCGGCGCGGCCGCCTTCACCGTCCCGCCGGGCGAGCACCCCGACCGCGCCGCCTGGGACGCGGCCCTGGCCGCCGCCGTCGCCGCGCACGAGCCCGACCTCGTGGTGCTGGCCGGGTTCATGCGCATCGTCGGCGCCCCGCTGCTGGAGGCCTTCGGCGGGCGCCTGGTGAACACCCACCCCGCGCTGCTGCCGTCCTTCCCCGGCGCCCACGGCGTGCGCGACGCCCTCGCCCGCGGCGTGAAGGTCACCGGCTGCACCGTGCACCTGGTCGACGCCGGGGTGGACACCGGCCCGATCCTCGACCAGGCGGCCGTGCGCGTCCTCGACGGCGACGACGAGGAGAGCCTGCACGAGCGCATCAAGGACGTCGAGCGGGCCCTGCTCGTCGACGTCGTGGCCCGGCTCGCCCGCGGCGAGCTGCCCACCCCCCGCTGACCCGCCACCGCCCACCCCGAGAGGACCCCGCGAGCCGATGGCCGAGAACCCCACCGCCGAGCAGACCGCGCAGCGCCACCCCGTGCGGCGCGCCCTCGTCAGCGTCTACGACAAGTCGGGCCTGGAGGAGCTCGCCACCGGCCTGCACGCCGCGGGCGTCTCGATCGTCTCCACCGGTTCCACCGCCTCGCGCATCGCCGCCGCCGGGGTGCCGGTGACGCCGGTGGAGGAGCTGACCGGTTTCCCGGAGTGCCTGGACGGGCGGGTCAAGACGCTGCACCCGCGCGTGCACGCCGGGATCCTCGCCGACCGCCGCCTGCCCGAGCACGTCCAGCAGCTCGCCGACCTCGGCGTGGAGCCGTTCGACCTGGTCGTGGTCAACCTCTACCCGTTCCGCGAGACCGTGGCCTCCGGCGCCGGGTTCGACGACGTCGTGGAGCAGATCGACATCGGCGGTCCCTCCATGGTGCGCGCCGCCGCGAAGAACCACCCCAGCGTCGCCGTCGTGACCGACCCCGCCCGCTACGGCGAGGCCCTGGACGCCGTGGCCGCCGGCGGGTTCACCCTCGCGCAGCGCCGCCGCCTGGCCGCGGAGGCGTTCGCGCACACCGCCTCCTACGACACCGCCGTGGCCGGCTGGTTCGCCGCGCAGACCCTCGACGAGTCCGACGAGGGCTGGCCCGCGGTGGACGGCGCCGCGCTGGAGCGCACCTCGGTGCTGCGCTACGGCGAGAACCCGCACCAGCGCGCCGCGGTGTACGCCGACCCCGCCGCGCAGCCCGGCATCGCGCAGGCCGTGCAGCTGCACGGCAAGGCCATGTCGTACAACAACTACGTCGACGCCGACGCCGCCCTGCGCGCCGCGTTCGACTTCACCGCCCCCGCCGTGGCCGTCATCAAGCACGCCAACCCGTGCGGCATCGCCACGGGCACCGACGTCGCCGACGCCCACGCCAAGGCCCACGCCTGCGACCCCGTCTCCGCGTACGGCGGCGTCATCGCCGCCAACCGCGTCGTCACCGCCGCGATGGCCGCGCAGGTCGCCGACGTCTTCACCGAGGTCGTCATCGCCCCCGGGTTCGAGCCGGACGCCCTGGAGGTGCTGCAGCGCAAGAAGAACGTCCGGCTGCTGCAGCTGCCCGAGGGGCACGGCCGCAACCCGCGCGAGTGGCGCCCCGTCTCCGGCGGCGTGCTCGTGCAGGACCTGGACCGCATCGACGCCGACGGCGACGACCCGGCGGGCTGGACCCTCGCCGCGGGCGACGCCGCCGACGCGCAGACCCTGGCCGACCTGGAGTTCGCCTGGCGGGCGGTGCGGGCGGTGCGCTCCAACGCGATCCTCCTGGCGAAGGACGGCGCCTCCGTGGGCGTCGGCATGGGCCAGGTCAACCGGGTGGACTCCTGCCGCCTGGCCGTCGAGCGCGCCGGCGCCGAGCGCGCCCGCGGCGCCGTGGCCGCCTCCGACGCGTTCTTCCCGTTCGCGGACGGCGCGCAGATCCTCCTGGACGCCGGTGTCCGCGCGATCGTGCAGCCCGGTGGTTCCATCCGCGACGAGGAGGTCGTCGCCGCGGCCCGCGCCGCCGGCGTGACGATGTACTTCACCGGTGCCCGCCACTTCGCGCACTGACGTCCCCGGTGCGGACGGTCCCGGTCGGTAGCGTGCTCCCCGTGCCGGCCGGGACCCCGCAGCGCGTGCCGCCGCCGGGCGGCGCGGTCCTCGGCGCCCTCGTGGCCGGGGCGCTGCTCGCGCTGCTGCTCACCGTCGTGACCGGTCCCGTCGCCGGTGGCCTCCTCCTGGGCGCCGACCTCGCCGTCGCCGCCGTCCTGCGCCTGGTGCTGCCGGTGCGGGTCGCCGGCGCCCTCGCGGTGCGCTCGCGCGCCGTGGACACCACCGTGCTGCTCGTGCTGGCCGCGACGTGCACGGCGCTGACGCTGTCGCTGCCGCCGGCCTGACCACAGCGGTGCTCTGGTAGAGCTACCGGACGTGGAACCCCAGCGACCCGCCCCGGACCCCGTGCGCACCGCCCGCCGGCAGGCGCTGTCGGTGGGCGTGGCCACCGCCCTGTACGGCGTCAGCCTCGGCGCGCTCGCCGTCGCCAACGGCCTGAGCGTGCTGCAGGCGTGCGCCACGTCGCTGCTGATCTTCAGCGGTGGTTCCCAGTTCGCCCTCGTCGGCGTCCTCGGCGGCGGCGGCAGCGTGGCCGCCGCGGTGGCGGCCTCGTCGCTGCTGGGGGTGCGCAACGCCCTGTACGGGCTGCAGGTCACCGGTTTCCTGCGGGCCCGCGGCGCGCGCCGGCTCCTCGCGGCGCACTGGACCATCGACGAGTCCACCGCCGTCGGCGTCGCCCAGGGCACCGACCCCGCCCGCCGCACCGGTTTCTGGGTGACCGGCGCGACCGTGTTCGTCGGCTGGAACCTCGCGACCCTGCTGGGGGCGCTGCTCGGCGACGCGCTGGGCGACCCGCGACGCTACGGCCTGGACGCGGCCGCCGCGGCGGCGTTCCTGGCGCTGCTGTGGCCGCGGCTGCGGCAGCGGGAGGCGGCCGCGGTGGCGGCGGTCGCCGCCCTGGTCGCGCTGCTGCTCGTGCCGGTGGTGCCGGTGGGGTTGCCGGTCGTCGCGGCGGCGCTGGTGGCCCTGCTCGCCGGGCTGCGCCGCGAGCGGGCGGGGGAGGGCGCGTGAGCACCTGGGTCGCGGTCCTGGCCGCGGGCGCGGTCGCCTACGCGCTCAAGCTCGCCGGGCACCTGGTGCCGGCCCGGCTGCTGGAGCGCCCCCGCGCCCGGCGGGTGGGCGCGCTGCTGCCGGCGGCGCTGCTCGCGGCCCTCGTCGTGGTGCAGACCGCGAGCGACGGCGACCGCCTCGTCGCGGACGCTCGCCTGGTGGGCCTGGGCGTCGCGGCGCTCGCCCTGGCGCTGCGGGCGCCGTTCCTGCTCGTCATCGTGCTGGCGGCCGCCGCGGCGGCGGGGGTGCGGGCCCTGACCGGCTGGGGGTGAGGGCAGAGCCGGCCCCCGCGGGACGGCCCGCCACGCCCCGGCCGCGACCGGGCACGGCCCCCGCCGGGCGCGTACGGTGCTCCGGTGACCGCTCCCACCACCTGCGCCACCGCCCGGAGCACCGAGCTCGTCGTCCTGCTCACCGAGGACGGCGCCCCGTGCGGCACGGCCCCCAAGGCGAGCGTCCACCACGCCGCCACGCCCCTGCACCTGGCTTTCTCGTGCTGGGTCCTGGACGGCGCCGGGCGCACGCTGCTGACCCGCCGCGCCGAGGTCAAGCGCACCTGGCCGGGGGTGTGGACGAACTCCTTCTGCGGCCACCCGGGCCCGGGCGAGGAGCCCGCCGACGCCGTTCACCGCCGCGCCGCCGACGAGCTGGGCACCTCGGTGACGGGCGTGGAACTGGTGCTGCCGCGGTTCCGGTACCGCGCGGAGATGGCCGACGGCACGGTGGAGAACGAGGTGTGCCCGGTCTTCACGGCCCGCCTCACCGCGGACCTGGCGCCCGACCCCGCCGAGGTGGGGGAGTGGCGGTGGGTGGGGCTGGACGAGCTGCGCGCTGAGGTGGAGCGCGACCCCTCGCCGTTCAGCCCCTGGCTCCTGCTGCAGCTGCCGCAGCTCCCCACCTCCCTGCGCTGACCCCTCCTTCCCCCTCCCGGCGGAAACCATGGTTTCCGCCCTCTGAGGGACGCCTGCCGGGGCGGAAACCATGGTTTCCGCGCGAGAGGGGGGATCAGGGGGCGGGCAGGGGCAGCGGCGGGTTGAACGGCGTGACGACCTGCACCGACGACGGCCACGAGTGCGGGGCGCCGGGCAGTTCCCCGCGCGCCTGCAGCAGCGCGTGGCAGGCCCGGCGCAGGTCACCGGCCAGGTCGTGGTGCAGCACCACGTCCAGCTCCCCGGTGCGCAGCAGGTGCTCGTGCTCGGGGTGCAGGTCGTGCCCGACGAACAGCCGGCACGTCCGCCCCGCCTCCGCGAACGCCTCCCGAACGCCCGCCGAGCTGCCCGAGGCGTACATCGAGTAGACGGCGTCCACGCCCGGGTCCTCGCGCAGCGCCGCGCGCACCAGTTCCGCCAGCGGTGCCCCGTCGGCGGCTTCCCGCACGGTGATCCGCGGGGAGTGCTCGCCCAGGGTGCGCAGGAACCCCTCGAACCGCGCGTCCTCCCCCTCGAACGTGGAGCGGCCCCGCGCCACCAGCACGGTGCCCGCGCCCGGCCCGCCCCAGCGGCCCACCAGGTACGCCGCGGTCGCGCCGGCCGCCCGGTTGTCGATGCCCACGTAGGCGACGCGCGCGCTGCCCGGCAGGTCGGTGACGAGCGTGACGACCGGCACTCCGCGCTCGCGCAGGCGGTCCACCGCCGCCACCACCTCCGGGTCCTCGGGGGCCTTGAGCACCACGCCGTGCGAGCCGCGCCGCGCCGCGCGCAGCAGCCGCTGCGCGACCTGTCCCGCGGGCGCCTCGTCGGAGAAGTCGAACCGGCAGCGCAGCACGGCCGGGCGCAGCACCGGCAGGGTCCGTTCCAGCGCGTCGCGCACCGCGGAGGTGAACCGCTCGGGGGCGTCCACGACGACGTCCACGACGAACGTGCGCCCCGTCAGGCGCACCTGCGTGCGCTGCCGCTCCAGGTCCGCGATCGCCCGGTGCACCTCGTCGACGGTGGTGGCGCGCACCCCCGGGCGGCCGTTGAGGACGCGGTCCACGGTGGTCTCCGACACCCCCGCCTGCCAGGCGATGTCGCGGACGCGGAAGGTGCGGGGCACGGCGCGAGGATGGTGGGAAAATGACGGATCGGCAAGGCCCGCCGCGCCGGTGCGCGCCGTAGCGTCGCAGGCGTGGCCCTCACCGGCGAGAGGCCACCGGCCGCACCGGCCGCCGAGCCGAGGAGGTTCCCCGTGACCGCACCGACCACCCGCCGCCCCTCCACGTGGCTGACCCGTGAGGACTGCGACCTGGAGGAGTTCCGCCGCCTCGTCGAGGCCGGCACCGACCCGGACGAGGTGCCCCTGGCCGACAGCGTCGAGCGCGGCGTGCCCGTCTACGGCGAGCGGCTGCGCGCCCACCTCGCCGGCGGCGGCGAGGCGGCCCGGCGGGAGGCGCAGGACGAGATCGCCCGCGTCCTCGCCGACGGTGCCGGCATCGCGGTGTTCTCCGGGGCCTTCGAGGAGGCCGTGGTCGACCGCGCCACCGCGGCCTACCAGCGGATGATCGACGAGCAGCACGCCTCCGGCGTCACCGGCGGCGACCACTTCGCCAAGCCCGGCGCGAACGACCGCGTGTGGGGAGCGTTGGAGAAGCTCGCCCGCCGCGACCCGGAGGTGTTCTGCGACTACTTCGCCACCGACGTCGTCGACCTCGTCTCCACGGCCTGGCTGGGCCCGCAGTACCAGGTCATCTCCGACCTCAACGTCGTCAACCCCGGCGGCACCGCGCAGACCCCGCACCGCGACTACCACCTGGGGTTCATGCCCCTGGAGACCGCCGAGCGGTTCCCCGCCCACGTGCACCGCCTCTCGCCGGTGATGACGCTGCAGGGCGCGGTGGCGCACGTCGACATGCCCGTGGAGTCCGGGCCGACGATGTACCTGCCGCACTCGCAGAAGTACGAACCCGGTTACCTGGCGGTGGTGCTGCCGGAGTTCCGCGCCTACTTCGACGAGCACCACGTGCAGCTGCCGCTGCGCAAGGGCGACGCGGTGTTCTTCAACCCCGCGCTGTTCCACTGCGCCGGGTCCAACGTGTCCGCGGACGTCAAGCGCATGGCGAACCTGCTGCAGGTCTCCTCCGCGTTCGGCCGTTCCCTGGAGGTCGTGGACCGCCTGGCGGTGTGCGAGGCGCTGTACCCGGAGCTGCGCGCCCGCCGCGCCGCCGGCGTCCCGGACGCGGTGCTGGACAACGTGATCGCCGCGTCCGCCGAGGGGTACCCGTTCCCCACCGACCTGGACCTGGACCAGCCCGTCGGGCGCATCAACCCGCCCTCGCAGGCGGAGGTGCTGCGCGACTGCCTGCGCGAGGACGCCGCTCCCGCCGACGCCGTCGCCCGGCTGCGCGAGCACGCCGCCCGCCGCCGCGAGGCGCGCGCGTGAAGCACGACCTCCTGCGGGTGGGCGTGGCCGGTGCCGGGGTCATGGGCGCCGACCACGCCCGCACGCTGCACCGGTTCGTCAGCGGGGCCGTCGTCACCGCCGTCGCCGACCCCGACACCGCGCGCGCCGCCGCCGCGGCCGCGGACGCCGGGGGTGCGCGCGTGCTCGCCGACCCGCGCGAACTCCTCGCCGCCGGCGACGTGGACGCCGTCGTCATCGCCTCGCCCGACGCCACCCACCCCGAGCTCGCCACCGCCGCGCTGTCCGCCGGCAGACCCGTGCTGTGCGAGAAACCCCTCGCTCCCACGCTCGACGGCGCCCTGGAGGTGGCCGCCGCCGCGGCGGCGCCCGGTGCGCCGCTGTTCGCGGTGGGGTTGATGCGCCGCTTCGACCCCGGCTACGTCGCGCTGGCGCGGGCCCTGCGCGCCGGGCAGCTGGGCCGGCCCGTGCTCGTGCACCACGTCAGCCGCGGCGTCGCCCCCGGGCCGGGCGCCACGTCGGAGTCCTCGGTGACGGGTTCGGCGATCCACGACCTCGACGTCGTGCCGTGGCTGCTGGGCAGCGAGGCCGTGGAGGTGTCCTGGCACGCGCCCGCCGCCGCGACGGCGGGGGAGCCGGCGCTCGTGGACCCGCAGGTGCTGCTGCTGCGCACCGCCGACGGCGCCCTGACCACAGTGGAGGTGTTCCTGGCCGCCCGCTACGGCTACGACGTGCGCTGCGAGGTCGTCGGCACCGGGGGGACCGCCACGCTGCCGGTGCCCGCCCGCCTGGAAGTGGACCGCGACCTGCGGCACGAGCGCGCGCACGACCCCGACTGGCGCCCCAGGTTCGCCGACGCCTACCGCCTGCAGCTGCAGGCGTGGGTGGACGCCGCCCGCGGCGGGCCGGTGGACCCCGCCCTGGCGAGCGCCGCCGACGGCGTGGCCGCCCAGCGGGTCGCCGTCGCGGCGATCGCCTCGATGCGCTCCGGACGCCCCGAGGCGGTGCAGCGGTGAACGCCGCCGACCTGCGCCTGCCCGCGCCGCGCCCGCGGCGGGAGGCCGTGCCGGCGCTGCGGTGGGGCGTGCTGGGCACCGGGTGGATCGCACAGCGGTTCACCGCGGCGCTGGCCGCCTCCACGGACCAGCGCGTCGTCGCGGTCGGCTCGCGCGGGCAGGCCTCGGCGCGCCGGTTCGCCGACGCGACCGGCGTCGAGGTCGCCCACGGCTCCTACGAGGCGCTGCTGGCCGACCCGTCCGTGGACGTCGCCCACATCGCCACCCCGCACCACACGCACCGCGACCTGGCGCTGCTGGCGATCGAGGCCGGCAAGCACGTCCTGGTGGAGAAACCCCTCGGCCTCGATGCCGCCCAGGCGGCGGAGGTGTCCGCGGCGGCCGCCGCGCGCGGGGTGTTCTGCGCCGAGGCGATGTGGACGCTGTACCTGCCGCGCTTCGACGTGGTCCGCCAGGTCCTCGACCGCGCTCTGCTGGGTGACGTGCGCACCGTGATCGCCGACCACGGCGAGCACTTCGAGCCCGGCCACCGCATCCTCGACCCCGCCCTGGCCGGCGGCACCCTCCTCGACCTGGGCAGCTACCTCACCGCGGTCGCGACGTGGGCGCTGGGACCGGCCGAAGCGGTGCACGCCTCCGGCCAGGACGCCCCCACGGGCGTCAACGGCCAGGCCTCCGCGCTGCTCGCGCACGCCGGCGGCCGGCAGTCGGTGCTGCACACCACCCTGTTCAGCGTCACCCCCTGCACGGCCGTGATCGCCGGGACGGAGGCGACCCTGGTGCTGCCCGGGCGGTTCTTCACCCCCGGCGACGTCGAGCTGCTCGCCGCCGACGGCACCCTGCTGGACCGCTGGAGCGATCCCGAACCCCACGACCACGGCGGCCTGCACCACCAGGCCACCGAGGTCGCCGCGTGCATCGGGGCGGGCCGCACCGGCACGCCGCTGCGCCCCGCCGCCGACGTCGTGGCGGGGATCCGCGCCCTCGACGAGGTCGCCGCCCGGCTCGGGGTCTCCTACGCGGCGGCCGGGGCGGGGTGAACGCCCGCCCCGGGGTCGGTCAGGACAGGTCGTGGGCGGCGAGGTAGTCCAGCACCAGCTGCTCGCTGACCCGCCCGCGGTCGGCGACCGGCAGCCCCTGCCCGCGCGCCCACGCCCGCACCAGCTGCGGATCGGCGCCGGACGGTCGTGACGGCCTCGCCGGGCGGGCCGCACCGCCCGCGCCCCCGGCGGCCAGGTCCGCGGCCGCCGGGGGAGCGGGCAGCCGCGTCACCGTCACGTCGTGACCGTCGCCGACCAGGCCCGCCGCCCGCTCGGCGACGTCCGCGTGGTGGGTCAGCAGCACCACCTGCACCTCGCGGGCCAGCTCCGCCAGCGCCGCCAGCGCGGCACCCGTGCGGGACTCGTCGAACGTCATCAGCACGTCGTCGAGCACCACGGGCAGCGGGCCCCGCCCGGCCTGCACGAGGCGGCGGTGCTCGGCGGCGATCGCCGCCAGCCGCAGCGCCAGGAACACCTGGTCCGCGGTGCCCTCGGACAGCCCGTCCACGCCCTCCAGGACCTCCCCGTCGCCGCGGCGCACCGCCAGGTGCCGGCTGCCGCCGTCGTCGACGGCGCTCAGGGCCGTCCAGCGCCCCGCCGTCAGCACGGACAGCACGCGACCGGCGTCGATGAGCAGCGGGTTCTCCCGCGCCGCGGAGAACTCCTCCAGCTGCCGGCGCAGCACCGTGCGCTGCAGGTCCACCTGCACGTACCGCTCCGTGGCGGCGTGCAGCTCCGCGAGCGCCTCCGCGCGCCGCGCCGCCAGCACGTTGGCGTCCGCGCCGCTGGTCAGGCGCTCCAGCTCCGTCTCCGCGCGGCCCACCGCCTCGCGCGCCTGTGCCCACGCCTCGTGCGCCGCCTCGGCGGCGGCGCCCAGCTGCTCGGCGTCCGTGCGCAGGTCCGCGTCGGTGCGCGAGCCCACCTCCGCCAGCAGGCGCGCCACGGCGTCCCGGTCACCCACCTCGGCGGCCAGGGCCGCCAGCTCGGCCTGCTCCGCGGCGTGCGCGGCCAGCAGCCCGGCGCTGCGCGCGGCCCGCTCAGCCAGGGCGGGCAGCTCCTCGCCGGTGCTGCGCAGCGCCGCCAGCTCCGCGTCCGCGGCGCCGTGGCGGGCCTGCTCGCGGGCGCGCTCGTCGGCCACCTCGGCCAGCTGCCGCTCCAGGGCGGCGGCGGTGCCCGCGTCGGCCCGGCTGGTGCGCAGCCGCTCGGCCAGCTCCGTCAGCGCCGCGCCCACCGACTCCGCCCGCCCGGCCTCGCACGCGGCGCCCAGGCGGGCGGCGACGTCCGCGACGGCCGCGGCGAACGCCCCGGCGCGCTCCTCGCGCGCGGTCGCGCGAGCCAGCTCCGCCGCCGCCGCGTCGGCGTGCTCCACCGCCACCTGCAGGGCCCGCGCGCGAGCCGCCCAGCCCTGCGGCCCCAGCCCGTCCGGCAGCCCGGCGGCGGTCGCCGCCGCGGCGAAGGCCTGCGCGGCCCGCTCGGCCTCCTCCGCCCGGCGGGCGCACCGCTCGGCGGCCTCCTGCGCGGTGCGCTCGCGCTCGGCGCTGCGGGCCCGCTCCTCGGCGGCGGCGGCCGCGGCGGCGAGCACCGCCCGGGCCGTCTCCAGCGCCGGTTCCAGCCCGGCGTCGGCGGCACCGGCGCGCCCGCAGCGCTCCAGCACCACCGCCAGCCGCTCCAGCTGGGCGTCGGCGTCGGCGCGCAGCTCGCGCGCGCGCCCGTCGGCGGCGGCGGCCGCGGCGCGCTCGGCACCCAGCTGCGCCAGCGCGGCCAGCACGGGGGAGGGGTCCTGCGCGCAGGGCCGCACCCCGGCGGCGGTGAACAGCTCGTCCAGGGCGGCGCGGGCCCGCTCGGCGGCGCGGTGGGCGGCCTGCTCGGCGGCGGTCGCGGCGCTCTCCTCGGCGGCGGCGCGCTCGGCCTCGCGGCGCAGCTGGCGCAGCCGGGCGGCGGCCTCGGCGTGCTCCAGCAGGGCGTCGGCGGCGGCGTCGGCGCGGGCGACCGCCGCCAGGAGGGCGTCGGCGGCGGCGTGCTCCAGCGCGGTGCCGGCCCGCACCTGCTCCAGGGCGGTGTCACGGGCGGCGCGCGCCGCGTGCAGCTCCTCCTCGCCGGCGGCCCCGGCGCCGGAGGACGCCTCGGCCAGCTCGGCCTCGGCAGCACGGGCCGCGCGCTCGCACCGTTCGCGCCCGGCGGTGGCCAGCTCCAGCTCCGCACCGGCGGCCAGCAGCGCCTCGTGCCGCTGCCGCACGAGGGCGTCGTCCAGCGCGGGCTGCTCCAGGACGGCAGCGTCCGGGTCCACGGCACCGGCGGCGACGGCGGCGGTGCGGGCCGCCGCGGTGCGCGCGTCCCGCTCGGCCAGCGCAGCCCGCCACGCGCGCAGCGCGGAGCCCTCCCGCTCGGCCGCGCCGACCAGTTCGCGCAGCAGCGCCGCGTCGTCCTGCGCGACCTCGACGGTGGCGGCGGTGCGGGCCGCGGCGGTGCGCGCGGCGGCCAGGTCGTCGCGCGCGCGGGTCAGCTCCGCGTCGGCGTCCGCGCACGCCGCCGCCCGCGTCGACAGGTCCGCGGCGCGGTCGGCGGGCACCCGCAGCCGCGCCAGCACGGCCGGCACGACCTCCTCCAGGGCGCCCTCGGGCACCGGGCCGAGCTCCGCCAGCGCCGCGCGGGCCCGCCGCAGGGCCTCGGCCGCCGCGCGTCGCGCCTCGACGGCCTCGTCCGCGTCCTGGGCGCGGGCCTGGCGCGCGTGCAGCAACGCGTCCAGCTCCTCGCCGGCGGCCAGGACGTCCTCCTCGACGGTGCAGCGCGCGCGGTCGTCGCCCAGCCGCTGCGCCCGCTGCTCCAGCGCCACCAGCGCGGCCGCCGAGGCGTCCCGGGCGGCCACGGCCGCCGCGTGCGCGTCCACGGCCGCCGCGTCCAGCGCACCGCCGGAACCGGCCAGCTGCGCCGCCAGCTCCGCCGAGCGGGCCCGCTCGCGCAGCGCGGCCCGCACCCGCGGTGCCAGCCGCACCCGCAGCTCGGCGGCCTCGTGCTGCGCGCGCTCGTGGCGCCAGCGCCCCAGGGCCCGCTCGGCGGCCTCCCGCGCGGCCTCCAGCGCGGTGCGGGCCGACTCGACCTCCCCGGCGCGCACGGCGGTGCGTGCCAGCTCGGCGTCCAGCGCCTCCACCGCGGCGAGGTGGTCCTTCAGCGCCGACCTGCCGCGCGGGCGCCACAGCCCGTCCGCCTCCGCGTCCAGCGACTCCAGCAGCTCCTGCGCGCCGCTGCCGTGGTGGGCGGTGAACACCAGCGCCGCGAGGTCCCCGTCGCCGCGCAGCACCAGCCGGCCCCCCGCGCGCAGCCGCTCGTGGTCCAGGCCGAGGCGCTGCGCCCACGCGGTGCGGTCCCAGCCGTCCTGCGCCCACGGCGCCGGCACCGCCTCGTCGCCGTCACCGGCCAGCAGGCCGCGCGAGGAGCGCACCAGTTCCCGCGCGCCCTCGCCGTCGTCCCAGCGGGCGTGCACCCGCAGCCGGGCGCGGGCGTGCGTGAACGCGTACCGCGGGCTCTTCTCGAACCCGAACAGCAGGTCCTCCACCGCCGCCAGCAGCGTGGACTTGCCGGACTCGTTGGGCCCGACCACGACCGTCAGGCCCGGGCCCAGGGCGATCTCGGCCGCCTCGAACGCGCCGTAGGGCGCCAGGCGCACGTGCCGCAGCATCAGCGGCCCCCCGCCAGACGGGTGGCCAGGTCCTCCGCGGCGCGCTCGGCCAGCGCGCGCAGCGCGCGCGGGTCGCCCAGGTCCAGCAGGTCCGCCTCCTTCAGCATCCGGCCCACGTCGTTGCGCACGCCCCGCACGTGCTGCGTCAGCGCCGGGTCGCCCGCCATCGCCTGCGCCGCCCGGCGCACCGACTCCAGCAGTTCGGGGTCGTCGCCGCCGCCGGCGCGCGGCGGGCGCGCCCGGGACTCCACCTTCTCCAGCACCACGCCGGCGGCCTCGGCGGCCTGCTCCGCCTCCTGGCGCAGCCGCTCGGTGTCGGCGAGGGCCCCGGCCGCCGCGGTGGGCCCGTGCAGCCGGGCGCGCACCACCACGGGCCGGTCCCCGGCCGCCTCCCGGGCGCCGAGCATCTCCCGGTGCAGCGCACCGGCGACCTCGGCGACGTCGGCGGCCCCGGTGACGTCCACGTCCAGCGACTCCCAGCGGGCCACGTCCAGGGCGTGGAAGGCCACCCGCGCCTCCTGCCCGGGCACGAGGTCCACGACGTGGGCGCCCTTGGCACCCGTCTCGCGCGGGTGCCGGCCCTGCAGGTTGCCGGAGTACGCGATCGTGGTGGCGCCGGTGGCCAGCACCTCGCGGGCGTGCACGTGCCCCAGGGCGACGTACTCGTAGCCCAGCGCCGTCAGGTCGGCCACCGAGCACGGCGCGTACCGCTCGTGCTCGCCCTGGCTGCCGTCGACCGTGGCGTGCAGCAGGCCGACGTTCGCCACGCCCGGCACCCGGCCCGGGTAACCGGCGGCCAGGTTCGAGGACACCGCCCGCGTGCGGTAGCCCTGCCCGTGCACGGCCAGGCCGAGGTGCTCGTCCACGACCGTCTCGGGGCCGTCCACGGAGAAGCGGTGCACGTTGCCCGGCAGGGTCAGCGAGTGCGTGATCTGGCTCTCCGCGTCGTGGTTGCCGGAGACGAGGAAGACGCGGACGCCCTCGTCGTCCAGCCGCTGCACCTGCCGGGTGAAGAAGCGCCCCGTGGCGTAGTCGTGCCAGGTGCCGTCGTACAGGTCGCCGGCCAGCACCAGGGCGTCGGCGCCGCTGTCCACGCACAGCGCGACCAGCCGCTCCAGCGCACCGCGCGTCGCCACCCGCAGGGTCTGCGCGACGGCGTCGTCGCCCAGGCGCCGCAGCCCGCGCAGCGGGGAGTCCAGGTGCACGTCGGCGGCGTGCACCACCCGCACCGCGCCGGGCGGGCGGGGCTCCGGGGTGCTCACCCGCCGGTCACCACCCGGTCCCCCGCGGCAGGGCGCTGGCCCGCCAGGCGCCCGGGCCCGGTGCCGGGTCCAGGCCCAGCGCGCGCCGGCGGTCCGCCCAGCTCGAGGCCGGCAGCGGCGGCGGCGGCACGGCGGGTGCGGCGGGCGCCGCGGCCAGCCGGGTGAGCACCACCGTCAGCGCGGCCAGCTCCTCCGGCTCGGGGTGCCCGCGCTCGATGCGCAGCGCCGTCAGCAGGCCCGCGGCGGCGTCCTGCGGGGTCGGGCCGGGGGTGGGGTCGGTCGGCTGCGCGCTCACAGGGGGATGTTCCCGTGCTTCTTGGCCGGCAGCGAGGCGCGCTTGCCCGCCAGCGCCCGCAGCGCCCGGACCACGTGCGCACGGGTCTGCGACGGGGCGATGACGGCGTCGATGAAGCCGCGCTCGGCGGCCACGTACGGGTTGGCCAGCTCGTCCTCGTACTCGGTCACCAGCTGCTCGCGGTGCGCCTCGACGTCGCCGCCGTCCTCGGCGGTCCGCTTCAGGGTGGTGCGGTGCAGGATGTTCACCGCGCCCTGCGCGCCCATGACCGCGATCTGCGCGGTGGGCCACGCCAGGCACACGTCGGCGCCCATCTCCTTGGAGCCCATGACGATGTACGCGCCGCCGTAGGCCTTGCGGGTGATGATCGTCACCAGCGGCACCGTCGCCTCGGCGTAGGCGTGCAGCAGCTTCGCGCCGCGGCGGATGATCCCGCCGTGCTCCTGACCCACCCCGGGCAGGAAGCCGGGCACGTCCACCAGCGTCAGCACCGGCACGTTGAACGCGTCGCAGGTGCGCACGAAGCGCGCGGCCTTCTCCGAGGCGTCGATGTCCAGCGTCCCGGCCAGCTGCGCGGGCTGGTTGGCCACGATCCCCACCGTGCGCCCCTCCACCCGCCCGAAGCCGGTGAGCACGTTGGGCGCGAACAGTTCGTGCACCTGCAGGAACTCGCCGTCGTCCACGACGGCGGCGATCACCGCGCCCATGTCGTACGGCTGGTTCGCCGAGTCCGGCACGATCGCGTCCAGCGCCAGGTCGATCTCGTCCGGCTCCAGGCCGCGGGCGTCCTCCGCAGGCAGCACCGGCGGCTCGGACAGGTTGTTGCTGGGCAGGAAGGACAGCAGGTCGCGCACGTAGCCGATCGCCTCGTCCTCGTCCTCGGCCAGGTGGTGCGCCACCCCCGAGCGGGTCGCGTGGGTGCGCCCGCCGCCGAGCTCCTCGAAGCCGACGTCCTCGCCGGTGACGGTGCGGATGACGTCCGGGCCGGTGACGAACATGTGGCTGGTGCCCTCGACCATGACGGTGAAGTCCGTCAGGGCGGGGGAGTACACCGCCCCGCCCGCGCACGGCCCGGCGATCAGCGAGATCTGCGGCACCACGCCGGAGGCGTGCACGTTGCGGCGGAAGATGCGCGCGTACTGCACCAGGGAGGCCACGCCCTCCTGGATGCGGGCGCCGCCGCCGTCGTTGATCCCGATGACGGGGCAGCCGTTCGTGGCCGCCCACTCCTGCAGGTGGGCGATCTTCGCGCCGTGCACCTCGCCCAGGGAGCCGCCGAAGGCGGTGAAGTCCTGCGCGTACACGGCCACCGGGCGCCCGTCCACCGTGGCGTGGCCGGTGACCACGCCGTCGCCGTCGACGTGCTTGCTCGCCATGCCGAAGGCGGTGGCGCCCGAGCGCGCCATGCCGCCCAGCTCCACGAAGGAGCCCTCGTCCACCAGCGCCGCGACGCGCTCGCGGGCGGTCTTCTTGCCGCGCGGGTGCTGCTTGGCCGCGGCCCGCTCCTCGGCGGCGGCCACCGCCTGCTCGGCGCGGCGGTGCAGCTCGGCCAGCTTGCCGGCGGTGCTGCGCGGGTCCGGGGCCGCGGGGTCCGCGGGGCCCGTGGGGGCGGGGTCGTGCACGGGCGCGTCGAGACCACTCACGGGGCGGCAGCGTACGCGCCCGGCGGCCCCCGGCCCGAACCGCGCGACGGGTGCTGGCGCCGCGGCCGGTGCGGCCCGGTAGCTTGACGTCGAGACGAAGTCGAGACGAAGCCGTCCCGCAGCGGGCCGGCCCACTTCTCAGGAGGAGAGCGCACGTGGCCAAGATCAAGGTGCAGGGACCGGTCGTCGAGCTCGACGGCGACGAGATGACCAGGATCATCTGGCAGTTCATCAAGGACCGGCTGATCCACCCCTACCTGGACGTCGACCTGCAGTACTTCGACCTGGGCATGGAGCACCGCGACGCCACCGACGACCAGGTGACGATCGACGCCGCCCACGCCATCCAGAAGGCCGGCGTCGGCGTGAAGTGCGCCACGATCACGCCCGACGAGGCGCGCGTGGAGGAGTTCGGCCTGAAGAAGATGTGGCGCTCGCCCAACGGGACGATCCGCAACATCCTCGGCGGCGTGATCTTCCGCGAGCCGATCATCATCTCGAACGTGCCGCGCCTGGTGCCGGGCTGGACCAAGCCGATCATCGTCGGCCGCCACGCCTTCGGCGACCAGTACCGCGCCACCGACTTCAAGTTCCCCGGCGAGGGCACCCTGACGGTGACCTTCACCCCCAAGGACGGCTCCGAGCCCATCGAGCACGAGGTCTTCCAGGCGCCCGGCGCCGGCGTGTCGCTGTCGATGTACAACCTCGACAGCTCCATCTACGACTTCGCCCGCGCCTCGCTCAACTACGGCCTGGCACGGGGGTACCCGGTGTACCTGTCCACGAAGAACACGATCCTGAAGGCCTACGACGGCCGCTTCAAGGACATCTTCGCCGAGGTGTTCGAGACGGAGTTCAAGGAGAAGTTCGCCGAGGCGGGCATCACCTACGAGCACCGCCTCATCGACGACATGGTCGCCGCGTCCCTGAAGTGGGAGGGCGGCTACGTGTGGGCCTGCAAGAACTACGACGGTGACGTGCAGTCCGACACCGTCGCGCAGGGCTTCGGCTCGCTGGGCCTGATGACGTCGGTGCTGACCACCCCGGACGGCTCCGTGGTGGAGGCGGAGGCCGCGCACGGCACCGTGACCCGCCACTACCGCCAGCACCAGCAGGGCAAGCCCACCTCCACCAACCCGATCGCCTCGATCTACGCGTGGACCCGGGGCCTGGCGCACCGCGGCAAGCTGGACTCCACCCCGGAGGTCACCGGCTTCGCCGAGACCCTCGAGGACGTCGTCATCAAGACCGTCGAGAGCGGCAAGATGACCAAGGACCTGGCGCGGGGGGGGGGGGGGGGGGGGGGGGGGGGGGGGGGGGGGGGGGGGGGGGGGGGGCGGGGGGGGGGCTGGCGCCCGCGCTGC